>JADFNF010000096.1 GCA_022563485.1 Fidelibacterota bacterium
GCCGCATCCACCCCCCAGGTGGAGATTGCCTATGCCGTCAATACTCTGCCGGCCACCGACATGGACTCCACCTCCACCACCGTCTGGACCTACGATGCTATTATTCCTGATGGGAATGATGGCCCGGCCACCGTCACTATCACCGCCACGGACCTGGCGGGGAATGCCCTAACCCCCGCTAACACCACCGGCCGAACCGATCTGGTTGTGGACAACACTCCCCCGGGCTACGTGCTGGCTTACTCGGATTCACTGGTCAAAAAAGATGATGTGATCACGATCACGGCCACCTTCGAGGAGTCCGCCAAGCCCATCCCCACCCTTGCCATCGACTTTGTGGGGACCGGCGCGGATACCAGCGGCGCAGCCATGAGCCTTACGGCCACTGATTCGGTGTGGACCTATAATCTGATCACCCCTGCAGGTAACGACGGATTTGTTACCGTAACCATTTCGGCCACGGACCTGGCCGGCAACCAGGTCGTGCCCATCTCCGGCAGCACCAATACCCTGAAAGTGGATAATATTCCACCGATTCTTGCCATCACGGCCCCGGATTCCGCGAGTTACGTCCCTAGCACAGCCTTATCCTATACCCTGGGGGAAGACCTCTCCAGTGGCCAGGTGGTCTGGACCTGGGAGGGAAATGCGGGTGTGACGGATAACGCGTCCCCACATATTGTACCCCTGGTGGGGGCCGAATCAGGCGCCGGAAGCCATACGGGAGTCTTAACCAATGCTCCTCCCCTGGTCCAGGCGGCGGCCTATACCATCCAACTGATGGGTGTGGACGGGGCGGGGAACGCCGACACCGTTATGGTCGCCAACGTCACCTATGATACCCTGGCTCCGGGCATCGGCGGGGCTACGGTGTACGATGGCGACAGCCTGTTATTCGATTTCGACTCCACACAGGTTGTATCCATGATTCTAGCTAACTATTCTGGATTTTCCGAACCAACGTCGGGGATTGTCCTCTACGAATACGCCGTAGGCTCCACCGCGGGGGGTACGGATGTGCTCGACTGGACCGCTAACGGGACGGATACGTCGATCACGGCATCAGACCTTCAGCTGGCCTTTAAGATACTCTATTACGTCACCGTGCGGGCCACCGATGGCGCAGGCAATGTGTCCGACTCGGTTTCCAGCGATGGCGTGAGGATCATCGCCAAGCCGCGGCTGACGACCAGCATCATCCAAAACAGCGCCCTGGGGAACTATCTACAAATTTTCGTCAATGACACCCTGGGCATGGCCGACAGTATCCGCGTAGTGGCCGGCGGTATCACGGTGAAAAACACAATTATAGATTCAACCACTTACGTGGCGAATCTCAAAATTCTCGAAGTTGGAGCGTTGGAGCTGTTAGTGACCGGCTTCAGTGCCTCTGGAGACACGACCTTGGCGGATTCGGTGACCATTGCCCTGGCGAGAACAGCACAGCATTGGGTCGCCACCAGCGCTGACCGGCGTTTCAGGGTCGAGGGCCAATCGGGCGCCGTCAATGAAGACCGTTACTTCCTGGTGGTGGATTCTACCTTGTTTTTGCCATCGGAAAACTCCAGAGGCGCCTACCGGATCGGTGATGGGCAATTTTCATTCGCTGCACCGGTACGGGTGAGCATGCGGCCCAGCCTGAATGGTCTTGCCAAAGGGATCGCGCCACGGGCCATCTACGCCCTTGGCCCCGACGGCGGTTGGGAGGAATTGCCCACCGTGGATGATGGTGAATTCGTGACCACTTGGGCATCTCAGACGGGGATCTTCCGGCTCGGTCGCCGCACCATCATAGTGCCCCAGACCACCAGTCTGCATCAGAACTATCCCAATCCGTTCAATCCCATCACCCGGATTGTTTTCGATCTGGGTTTTCTGGATGGGCCCCGGCAACAAGCTACCGTCGAGATCTACAATTTGTTGGGTCAACGGGTGATAACCCTCTTTGATGGCGAGGCAACCACCGGACGATATGAGATGGTCTGGCGGGGGACAGACGCCAAGGGGGTGAACGTCGCCAGCGGCGTGTATTTCATCCGGCTGGTCACCGGGTCGGGGTACCACGTCACCAAGAAAATGTTATTGGTGAGGTAACGCAATGGTCCGAAAAAGTTTAACGAATGCGTTCAGTCTCGCCGGTTTGATGCTGCTGGCCATCGGAGGGTGCCGCGAGCGGCTAGCTCCAGAGACGCCCGATTATGTGGAGTATGGCTGGGAACTCATGGCTGATCAGGAATACCGCGAGGCCATTGCCCAATTTGAGGCGGGGAAATCCGAGGATGACACCTATGCGGACAGTTGGAATGGCCTGGGGTGGGCCTTTGCCAGGCTGGGCAGCGCCGACACCAGTGTCGTCCGCTTTACGGCCGGCGCGAACTTAGACGATTCAACGATGGTTGGTACGGAAATTCTGGCAGGAAGGTCCTTTGCCAAACTGGCCCTGGGCGACACGAACGCCGTAGCTGATGCCAAAGCGGCCCTGTTGAGCGCTCCCAACTGGGAATTCAAGCGCGACCCCACGCTCGGGTATTTGCATCTTAACCTCACGGTTGCCTCCGGTTTTTACAGCTGGGGCAAGTTTGATTCCTGCCTCGTATGGGTGCGGAAGTTGGACGATACCTACAATGTCGATGTGACCACCTTACCCGGGCGTTCCCAGCTTGCCGTCAAATTACAGGCCTTGAGTGGCGAGCTTTAGTGCGAACCGTTGGTTCGGATTCACTGCTGATTAGGGGATTCGATCAGATCGCCCGGCTGTGCGATCGGCAACCAGATGCCCCGCCAATGGTGCCAGGCCCAGGTCAGTAGGTTAGGGGTCTGGCATTACCAGTCATCACCCCAATCATCATTCTCTTCTTCCTGGGATGACGTTCCACTGGCCGATTGCTTAGTCGCCTTGTAGGACTGGAGAGCCGCCTCCCAATCATCAATGCGGTCGAGTCTGTAGGACCAGTAGTACGTCCCCTCAGGCGGTGGGATGCTGGCTGTCAAGCTGGCCTTCACTGTTTCACCTGGTCCGATAACCCCGCTTTCGAAGGTGAGAGTTTCCAGGTCGATGCCTTCGGGTCCGTCATGAAAGATTACAGTGACGACATGAGGCGCCAGGGCGACGTTATCGAAAGGATTGTTGATTTGGATGTCGATGACATTCCGGCGATTGGCCAGGATCACATTGTGCTTCAGAGGATAGGTTCCATGCTCAGGGAGGCGGCCAGGTATGGGCACCGAGATTTCCAACTCCGTAAAATCCACCGAACTCGTCATCTGAGTGATATACTCGCCAAACACCTTCGTGGGGTGGGTCACCATGCGGGAGTGAGTCTCGACATGACCACAGCCGGTGAACAAGACGGAAATAACGGCCAGTATAAGGGTTGCATTCAAGTTCATGGGGTCGTTCCTCTGAATGTTTATTGACTATGCGAATTTATCGGTAATTCTCATGGGTCATCAAGAAAACCTTGGTTCTGGGCCATCAGCCAAGGATAGATTTGGACCCTCATGGCCAGTACCCTGATTCTCACCCCGTCGTCCAGTCCTGATGGCGCCATGTATTTCGCCAAAAATAGCAATCGTGAGCCCAACGAGTGTCAGTTGGTGGTCAGTTTGCCGGCCGTAAAAAACGATCCTATCACATTGGTAAATTGCAGCCGCATCACGATTCCTCAGGCACGCCAACGATTCGGGATCTTGCTCAGCAAGCCCTGGTGGGCCTGGGGTGGAGAGATGGGGATGAATGATCAAGGGGTGGTGATTGGGAGTGAAGCGATTTTCACCAGGGACCATGAATCCGAACCGGGCCTGATCGGCATGGATCTGGTTCGACTGGGTCTGGAACGCGGGAATTCCGCAGAGGAAGCGATCGATGTCATCACTGCCTTGCTCCAGAAATATGGCCAGGGTGGAACTTGCACTCGCCGGAGCACCTCTGCGGGTTACGATAACAGTTTCATCGTTGCCGATGCGACAGAAGCGTGGATCGTGGAAACGGCCGGGCGGCACTGGGCAGCGAATCGGCTTACAGACCAGGCAGTTCTTTCACCCTCGCTAATACTCGCCACCAACATCGATCGTCATTCCTATGCATTGCCGCAATACGCCCGCCGGAAGGGGTGGTTGGGGGAGCAAGAGCAGCTGGACTTCAGGAAAATCTTCCATCGGCGGATGCTGCCTTTATCCGGTAGCTGTCATCAGTCACGGGCCACGCTCCTGGAAGGGTTGACTCAACTGGACCGCAAGCATGTCCTATTTGACCTCATGCAGCTGCTCCGCCGACGGAAGATGACCCATCCCCGGGCCTGGTCCAGACGGGATGTCACCCTCCAGGCGGGCGGATTATTCCGCCGGGTGCAGACCACCGGGTCTATGGTGGTGCGGCTCACTTCCAAGCGCCGGGACGCATTTTTTACGGCCACCTCAGCGCCTGAATTCTCCATCTTTAAACCGGTACACTTCAATCAACCGCTGGAAGAAGACCTACAGGGAGAGGACCTCTCGCAATACCACGAACGAAGTCTCTGGTGGCGGCATGAAGTATTTCATCGCCACATGCTTTTGGCTGCCAAGTTCGATGCTACCTATCTGCAGGAACGAGAAGATCTGGAAAAAAATATACTGGTAGATGTGATGAGCCACAAAGGCCGTGAACTGATCAAGATACGCGGTCAACTGCAGCAACACCTGTTGCTCTGGGAGCAGGGGTGGCGGGAAAGGGTGAGCAGTCGAAAAATATCCCCCTTCATTTTACGTCCTTCCACGTATTACTGGCACCGGCTAAGCCGCATTGATGGCTTAGAGTTGTAACACTCCGGTTGGTTTATGTATGATCTTGTTATCATTGGCGCCGGGGTAGTGGGTTTGAGTATCGCCCAATATTTTCAGGTGGAGCGGCATTGGCAGTGCCTGGTGGTGGAAAAGGAGGAACAGTTCGGCCAGGGTATCAGCTCCCGCAACAGCGAGGTGATCCATGCCGGGTTCTATTATGCCACCGGCTCTTTGAAAGCCGGGCTGTGCATCGAGGGCAAGAATCGGTTGTACAGCTATCTAAAGCGAAACAACCTCCCCTTTAGGCGTTGCGGCAAGTATGTGTTGGCACCCCCGGACAGGACCTCTGAACTGGAGCGTTTGCAGACACAGGGTCGGATAAATGGGGTGGATGATCTGGAATGGGTCGGAGGCAGGCAGGTTCAAGGGCTGTACAGGGAATTGGCCCCACACCCGGCACTGCACAGTCCCAGCACCGGCATTCTATCGGTCGACGCCCTGATGCATCACCTGGCAGGCGAATTTCGGGCGGCGGGTGGTGATCTGGCGGTAAAAACCGCCTTCACGGCCATGACGCCCCAAGGGGAGGAATATGTCCTGACTTTAACGAGCACCTCAGGCGAGGCTGTGAGCCTCCCGGCTCAGCGGGTCATTAATGCCGCTGGCCTCGGGGCCCTGGAAGTAGCCGGCCGGGCCGGGTTTGACTATAAGGAACGGGGCTACCGGCTGGGCCATTGCAAAGGGTCCTATTTCAGGGTGCCGGGGGCCCGCAGGAAGTTTCACCACCTGATTTACCCGCTACCGACACCTACCAGCCTGGGCATTCATCTCCGGCTGGACCTACAGGACGAAGTGCGATTAGGTCCCGATGTGGAGTACTTGCCTGATGGGATTGTGGACTATACCGTGGACCCGGCCCTTGAACGGGAATTCAGGGAACGTGTGCGGGAATACTGGCCGAAGATCGACGGGTATGACTTGGAGCCCGATTGGGCAGGCATCCGTCCACATCTTTTCGTGGGGTCGAAGCGGTATCATGACTTTCATATTGTCGATGAGCGCGATGCAGGCTGCCCCGGCTGGGTGAATATGTTGGGGATCGACAGCCCCGGTTTAACATCTGCCCTGGCCTTCGGTCCGTACATTAATGGGCTCTGGACTTAGAGCCGCACCGGTTCCAAGTGACCCGGCCGGGTAATATCTAAAGGGTACCAACTTAAATGGGATTCTTTTAAGTTAAGGGCTGTGAAAACTGAATTTATGGTAAAGTAAGGATATGTAATGGCCGTTCATGATGTACATGCAGATGCCGCTGCGACCGATGTCGCTGATAATGTGATGAATCAGGATTATAAGGTGGCGGATATGAGTTTGGCCGCGTTCGGCCGGAAAGAAATTGAGCTGGCCGAGGTGGAAATGCCCGGCCTCATGGCTTTGCGGAAGCAATATGGGACCAGCCGCCCACTGAAAGGGGCCCGCATTGCCGGTTGCATACATATGACCATTCAAACATCGGTCTTGATCGATACACTCGTTGAGTTGGGAGCGGAAGTGCGCTGGTCGTCGTGCAATATTTACTCGACCCAGGATCATGCGGCCGCGGCCTCTGCCGCCCAGGGAGTGCCGGTCTTTGCCTGGAAGGGGGAGACGGAAGAGGAATACAGTTGGTGCATCGAACAAACCCTCACGTTCGCTGACGGCCAGGGACCCAATTTGCTCCTGGATGACGGGGGTGATCTCACCAAGTTGATCATTGACCAGCGCTCCGATCTGGTCCCGGGGATCAAAGGGGTTTCGGAGGAAACCACTACGGGGGTCCACCGCCTGATGCAGCTGGATCGGGAGGGCAAACTGCCTTTTCCCGCTATCAATGTGAACGACTCGGTGACCAAGTCCAAGTTCGACAACAAGTACGGCTGCCGGGAAAGTCTGGCCGATGGGATCAAACGTGGTACCGATGTGATGGTGGCCGGGAAGGTGGTGGTGGTCGCTGGTTTCGGGGATGTGGGCAAGGGTTCGGCCCAGTCCATGCGGGGCTACGGCGCCAGGGTCATGATTACCGAAATTGATCCGATCAATGCTCTGCAGGCCGCTATGGAAGGCTACGAAGTGGTGACCATGGATGCGGCCTGTGAGGTGGGTGATATTTTCGTCACCGCCACCGGTTGCGCCCAAGTCATTACCGGGGATCATCTCTCGCGCATGAAGCATAACGCCATCGTCTGCAATATCGGCCACTTTGACCATGAGATCGATGTGAAATATCTCGAGGAGACGACGGGGATCGTCGAGGAAAATATCAAGCCCCAGGTGGACCGGTTTATCTTTCCCGACGGTCACGCCATTATCCTGCTGAGCCGGGGGCGGCTGGTGAACCTGGGCAACGCCACCGGGCACCCGTCCTTCGTCATGTCGACCTCGTTCACCAATCAGGTGCTGGCCCAGATGGCATTGTGGCAGGGAAGCATGGAGACGACATTGCATCTGTTGCCCAAAAAGCTTGATGAGGAGGTGGCACGGCTGCACCTGGAAAAGTTGGGGGTCAACCTGACCCGCCTGACACCTGCTCAAGCTCAATATCTCGGTATCGACATCGACGGGCCATACAAGAGCGAGGGCTATCGCTACTAGGGGCGGGTCCACGACGCGATGAGCTATCCAGAGAGGGCCACCTTGATATCTTGGGGAACTTTACCGGCTGGTCGGCGTCACTGCCGGGGAGCCCGGTAGTCTTTCTCGGTGACCTGGGCGGCGGAAATCATACCTAAGGGTATAGCCTCTCTGCAGGACCCAACCATGGAGCTGGGATAGCGACCCATACAATCACAAAAGTCGATGCCCAGCGAGTCGGGAACCTTGGTCACATAACGTGATGGAGCTATTTTTGGATA
>JADFNF010000097.1 GCA_022563485.1 Fidelibacterota bacterium
AAGATCGCCCAGGCCACATTTAAGAATGTCGTCATGAGAGTATGATGATTGGTTGGTCATGGTGCCTTATTGATTTAATTCGTGTTCGGGCAATGCCGGGTGATCTTCGCCTTGGCGAGCCGTCCCCTCGCGCGGCCTGGCGCCGATGTATCCGGGCGTAACCGGTCCACCTTCCTCAGCGATCTTTATCGCTCCTCTGGTGGTCGATGATTGTGTTGATCATAGGCTCTACCTAAATGGCAAGGAAGTTACGGTGTTTTCTTTAGAGGTGCCACGAGGAAGGGACGATGGCCAGGGCAGCACCCGGTTGCTCAGCTCCCGGAGGAGTCAGGCGGCGAGTAGCCCGGCTTGGCCAGGCGCCTGAACAGCTCCTGCTTGTAGGCCTCCACCCCCGGCTGATTAAACGGGTTGATCCCCAGTTGATAACCGGTCAGGGCCACGGTCACCTCGAAAAAGATGAACAAGGCCCCCAGGCTGGCAGCATCCAGGCGGGGCATGGTCACGGTGGAGCACGGCACTCCACCTTGGGTGTGGGCTGCGGTCACCGCGGCGAGCGCCGTGTGGTTCAGGGTGGCCAGCGAAGTCCCGGCCAGATAGGCCAATCCATCAATATCGTGCCCTGTATCGGGGATGATGAGGTCTGGGCCCGGGTCATCGATCCAGAGAAAGGTCTCCATGACGGTGCGCTCACCCTCCTGGAGCCATTGGCCCAAGGAGTGCAGGTCAGTGGTGTAGGCGCAGGCGGCGGGGAAGATGCCCCGGTGGTCCTTGCCTTCGCTCTCACCGGCCAACTGCTTCCACCATTCGGCCACCTGCTGCAGCTCGGGATGGAAACTGGCCAGCACCTCGATCTGGTACCCTCGTTCGTAGAGGTTTGACCGGACGGTGGCCAGTAGCTGGGCCGGATTATCCTCTCCCTCGGTGGCAGTGAGGGCGTCCAGCTGGTCCCGGGCCCCCTGCAACAGGGAGCTGATGTCGATGCCGGCGGTCGCGATGGGCAGCAGACCTACCGCCGAGAGGACGGAGAACCGTCCGCCTACATCGGGGGGTATGGGAAAGCTGCGCAGCTGCTCCGCCTCAGCGAGTTGGTGCAGGGCACCGTGGGCCGGGTCGGTGGTGACAATGATTCGTCGTTGCCAGCTCTCCGGGTAGCGGTTTTTGAGCCACTTTTGCAGGACGCGGAAGGCGACCCCCGGTTCAGTGGTGGTCCCTGACTTGGAGATGACGTTGAGGTAGACGGGCCGGTCGGCGAGTCGATCCATCAAGGATTGCAGGTGACTGGCGGATAAATGATGTCCGGCGAAGACCACCTTTGCGCCGGGCGCCAGGGCAGTGATAGCGGCGTTGGCCCCTAAATAGCTGCCGCCAATGCCGATACAGATGAGGGTCGCGCCGTCCTGACGGATTTCATCGGCGATAAGATCTACCGAGGGTATCAGGGCTTGAGACTTCTCCGGTAGGTCCAACCAGCCCAACATTTCACTGCCGGGGCCGGATCGGTCCTGCAGATTACGAGCCTGGCGGCCTACCTGCGCCAGGGTAGCGGCGAGATCTTCCGAAGGCAAAAACCCGGTGAGGCGCGAGACGTCATAGGTGATCAAGGGTCGCTCCTGAAATGGGCTTAACCGGCAGGGAGACCATGAGGGAGGGTCGTTTCGCGGTAGAGCCCGCGGGATCGAGGTATGACGGTCATTATCCCGTTTACGAAACCGGCGACTGGTGCGAATTGGCAGGCCAGCTCAACGCCCGTAGACCACCACCTGCCACAGGAGCGTCCGGCCGGTGAACCGGGGCTTGAATCCGTTGCTGCGTACCAAGGCATCGACTTCCCTGGTGGCATGGATAAAGATTCGAAATGGGTTGCGCATCAACCAAAATAAAAAGTTTAACACCGGAACACCCAGCTTGAACCACCCCGTATCGCGAGGGTAGACCAGGGCATAATAAATTTGCGCCTTCGCTGAGGAGAACCCTACCAGGCTTTCCATATCGTGGTAGCAGCAGATGACCCGGTCGAGGGTGACGATATGGGCGGGCGAAATCGCCGGGGCAAGACTGACAAAATCACCGTACTGATAGTCGACCCGTTCCGCCAAACCACGCTGCTCCGCCTCTCCCTGGGCCACCTCAATGTAACCGGATGAGGCATCTACGCTGGTCACCCTGCTCACGCCGGCGTCCATCAACTCGTGTTGAATGGCGCCGATGCCCCCACCGATGTCCAGCAGGGTCAGCCCATCGACCCCGGCGGATTTGAGAGCCTCGACCAACAGGCGCGTCGTTTTATTTGGGCCCTGAGCGTGATAACGCTTCAACTCTTTGAGCGCCACCTTCTTGTTGAAGAAAGACTCAATACCCTGGCATTGGCAACAGCTCATTGAGCTTCCGCTCCTTATACCTTATATCTTCCGCCACGGGCGTGTCCAATGATCCAGGACCAGTACCTCATCGTATCCAGGCTGATCACTCGATAATCAGCCCGGAAAGCTTTCGCTTCCGGGTCTTTGTTTCGGTTTCGAAGTTGCCCCTGACCTTGAGGGTGGGCGGGCAATTCTCGGACCTCTTTTTCACGCATTCCACTTCATAGTACCGATCACCATACAGGACCGACTTGGCGTCCAGCACATACCGGCCGTTTGGCAGGGTGACAAATCTCAGCGTCCGGTCAGGTTCAAAACTTACCCTCAGCCAATAATCGCCAACTTCCACGACAATGCCGGGAGTGTTCTTCTTGATGATAATTTTGTCGATATAGGTGGCGCCGGTGATCCGCATGCCGTGTTTAGCAGATACGGAACTCTCCCTGCGGGCCTCTTCGGCGGTCAGCACAATGGTATGGCTGTTGTAAAACTGAATACGCTTCAAATCGTCGATACTGAGACTATAGGTCGCAATGGCGGACGCGGCAAAATGGGAAACCGAACGGCCGAAACAGGCAGTGAACAAGCAGGCCGATAGGATGAGGGCCAGTCTACCGGCACGGCCCACTATGGACGGATAGATTTGCATGCGGCTCCCCGAATGTAGCGAAAAATCGACGGGTAATGAAGCAAGAATCACCGGCTGCTGGCAGGGAACAGGCTTCTCATCCGTTAAAACCAGCCGAAGCGTATCAGACTTTTATTCACTCTCCAGGCGAAGATACCCGCCAGTGCGATCAGGGTAAGGGTGAGATAGAAAGGAAATGCGCCATAGACCTGTAGGCCGAGAATGATCGTGCTGAGCACCAGAAACAGGCAGACCGTGGCCACTTGCTTCCGCCGGACCCGGTAGGGTTTGAGCTGGGCGGAAAAGTTTTCGGGCACGTCGGCTGGCGATGAGACCTGAGCCAAAAGGGTGTCGATAGCCGGTTGGAGCGACAGATGCACGTAGGAGAGCAACCCCATCAGGGTGAAAAGCAGAACCATTTTCGCCAACAGTATGCCGCTGGTCCACAGGGCCGCCAGCCCCAGGGGCCCCAGCATGAGGAGTAGCAGACCGGAGATGAGGACGGTTGCCTGAAAGACATAGCACCTCGCGGCGCCCCGGCGAATGATGTTTTCCATATACCGGTCCGTATCAAAGTTGAACGGGGCGCCTAGTAGTGCACGCTCGTTCACCACGATGAGATTGAAGAGTGGAATGGACATAAATACGAATCCGATGACGTGTAGAACTTTCATGATCTGATAGAATGGTTCCATGTGGGCCTCCTGTCACGGTTACTTGGTAGGCAAATTAACGCTCTGGGCCGCATTCTACCTCACCCCTTCGCTCCGCGAAGCCCCTCTCCGCATGCGGAGAGGGGCCGGCCGCAGGACGGGGGTGAGGTTCTCCCGCCACCGGTCACACCCTCCGCCGAGGCTCCCTCTACTTGATCCCGGTGGCCTTGTAGAAGGTATAGCAGAACGTGCTATCGTCCCCGTTGGCCACCTGGTAGAGATCGTTGATGCCCCGCTCCCAGCTGGATGGGTCCATGAGGCCCCAGTCCATGACCTGGGCTCGAACCCCCTCTACCATGGGTATGATGGTCCTGTTCACGAATCTGTCCATCAATCGCGGGTTGCTGTGGTCAATGTAGACCATTCTTGGGGAGACATGCACGACGTCAAACTGCGCCCTGGACAGCAGCGGGAACAGCCCCCTCCCGATGAGGGCGTTACCCCCCAGGCGGGCCTGAACATCGATGAGGCAGCGCCAGACCTGCCGCGCCTCCTTGCTCTCAGGACGGAAGGTGCACGACCCATGATCGCCCTCGATGACCGTGATGGAGCCCCCGGTCTTCAGGACGGTGCGGAGCTTGGTCAGAGCCTCGGCGGGCTGTTTCAGGTGTTCCAGAACGTGGCAGACGAAGATGTCGTCGAAATATTCCTCCTCATAAGGCAGATCGAAAACGTCCGCCTGGCGAAACTGGACGTTCGACAACCCCTGCCGGTGGATAAACGCTTCAGCCTGGTGCAATGAGTCACCGGAAATGTCTACAGCGACAATGGCGGCGTCCGGGCTGTTCCGGGCCAGGGTGACGGTCTGGGCACCAACCCCGCACCCCATCTCAAGCACTAGGTTCCCGGCCGGGTAGCGGGTGTCATGATGGAGCAGATCCCTTACCGAATCGGCCTGATCATGCAGACGTGCCGACTCGCGTTCCGAATAGCCATGGACATAGCTGGTCAAGTTGCTGGATTCAATATCCCCAGTGATCCCGCTCACCCTCTACACTCGGTCCCCTGGGGCCGGAGCTAGATTTCTGCCATCATCCTGTCGAACTCCTGGGCCGTCACTGCTGGGGTGGTGGAGAATGCAATGCCGAGGCTTTTGGTCAATGCCACGGAAGCCTTCATCGCCTGGGCCGTATCGGGGAAGTCCACGATGAAAATCAGGTCCTCCTCCCCCAACAGCGCGTACATAGCCTCGACTTTGCCGTTAAACTTTTTGACCAGGTCGACGGCCCGGGTGGTACGCTGGGCCGATATTTCACTTAAGGATTCGTCCGAATATGTCCCGAACATGAAGTAGGTTGCCATGACCATGTCCCCTCTATTGGGTTAGCGATGTGTGGCCCATCCGTGCTATGGATGGATGCTGAGTCGGTGGTCCCGGCCATGATGCGCGGAACGGTTCAGCTGTCCCGTTGTCATGCCCCGGTGCCGCCTCTCCGGAATATAGAACGGCGCATCCTTTTTGGAAAGATAAAATCGGGGGAGTGTAGTTTCATCGCGAGCGGCAGGAGAGAGCCGCACCTGGCAGGTGGGAAGTGGTTCCGGTGGCGATGGCTAGGATCAATCTGCCGGTAACCTTCAGCGCAAAGTTTTTCGAGTTGTGACCCATCAATCGGCTCATTGACCCTGTCAAGAAACAGTTTGGTTACACCGGGAAGACAGACCGGTCAACAGGAACTGCCTATAGGCCAGATTTAGCTATCGTGGTTGGCGCTCCTGAATACTAAGTTTGGAAGGAATTGAATCGGACTAACTTACATTTGCGAGCATCATGACCCCATCAGCAAGCTCGAAGAAATATATCCTGGCCCTCGATCAGGGTACCACCAGTTCCCGGGCGATAGTATTCGATCACTCCGGCTCCATAAAATTCTCTGCCCAAAAAGAATTCGAGCAGTTTTTCCCCCAACCCGGGTGGGTGGAGCATGATGCCGTTGAAATCTGGGAGAGCCAGGTTGAGGTGGCCGCCAGCGCCATTGCCGGCGCGGGTATCGGTGCAGCAGATATTGCGGCGATAGGGATTACCAACCAACGGGAGACAACGGTTGTCTGGGATCGCGATACCGGGGAGCCGATCCACAGGGCCATCGTCTGGCAGGATCGTCGAACCGCGGCGTATTGCAAAGAGCTGCAGGATGGCGGGCTTGCCGCCAAATTCCAGCAGAAAACCGGACTGGTCATCGATGCCTACTTTTCCGCTACCAAGCTAAAATGGCTTTTGGATCATGTAGAAGGGGCCCGCCAAAAAGCGGTAGAAGGGAAACTGGCCTTTGGCACCATTGACAGTTGGCTGGTTTGGAAGCTCACCGGAGGCCAGCGGCATGTGACCGACGTCACCAATGCCAGCCGCACGATGCTGTTCAACATCCACGCCTGTGAATGGGACGGGGAATTGTTGGAGCTGTTGTCGATCCCTGAGAGCCTCCTGCCGGAGGTCTGCTCTTCCAGCGAGGTCTATGGCGAGACCGATGAGGGAATTTTCAATGGGAAAGTGCCCATAGGGGGCATAGCCGGCGACCAGCAGGCGGCCCTGTTTGGCCAAATGTGCATCCAGCCAGGGATGCTCAAAAACACTTATGGCACCGGCTGTTTTATTATGCTGAATACGGGAGAAAGGGCGGCGGAATCGAAAAATAATTTGCTTACAACGATCGCCTTACGTATCGATGGCAAGACCCATTATGCCCTTGAAGGTAGCATTTTTATTGCGGGAGCTGTGGTGCAATGGCTGCGCGATGGCCTGGGATTGATTGAATCCGCTGCGGCGATTGAAGATCTGGCCAATACCGTAAAGGATAATGGGGGCGTCTACCTGGTGCCCGCTTTCGTAGGTCTGGGCGCCCCCCATTGGGACCCCCTCGCCCGGGGCACCATCCAGGGCATTACCCGGGGCACCACCGCCGGACATATCGCCCGGGCGGCCCTCGAAGGCATCGCTTTTCAAACCAGGGATGTATTGACGGCCATGCGCGCGGATTCGGGTGTGGATATTAAAGAGCTGCGCGTCGATGGTGGAGCTGCAGCCAACAACACCCTCCTGCAATTTCAGGCAGACATACTTGACGTGCCCATCGTTCGCCCAACCATCCTGGAAACGACGGCCCTCGGCGCAGCCTACCTGGCCGGACTCGCGGTGGGCTATTGGAATGGGTACGATGAGATTCAAAATCAGAGGCAAGTGGATAGGACTTTCCGGCCGATGATGGATCGAAAGCAGGTTGCTGATCTGAGCAAGTATTGGCTAAAGGCATTGGACCGGTCAAAAGGGTGGCTTGACAGCTAAAGGGCTGTATCAACTGAGCTGATTGCTGATCTCATTCCAGATCTTCCTATGGCCGGCGAATTTCCGTGCCTGGTGAAACTTCAGCACAGTCTAATCATAGCAGGAGGAAGGTGAATGACACCGTTTATCGGTGAGATAATCGGGACTGCGCTGCTTATTGTGCTTGGTAATGGTGTGGTGGCAAATGTTGTTTTGAAAAACACCAAGGGAAGTAATAGCGGTTGGATTGTCATTACTTTCGGATGGGGCATGGCCGTATTTGTAGGTGTTTTTTCCGTGGCAAATGCTAGTGGCGCCCACATCAATCCCGCCGTTACCATCGGTCTGGCCACCGCCGGGAAATTTGCCTGGTCGAAAGTACCGGCATATATATTAGCTCAGATGCTGGGGGCAGCACTCGGGTCATTCCTGGTCTGGGCCCAATATAAATCGCATTTCAATGTGACTGAAGACAGGGAGTTGAAACTTGCTGTATTTTGCACGGCACCGCAAATAAGAAACATGTCCAGTAATTTTCTTTCCGAAGTTCTCGGCACGTTTGTGCTGGTATTTGGTGTGCTGTCCCTGGCCTCTCCGGACGTTGGTTTGGGTGCTTTAAGTGCCTTGCCGGTGGCCCTGCTCGTGTTTGCTATTGGCTTGTCCCTGGGTGGCACCACCGGGTATTCC
>JADFNF010000098.1 GCA_022563485.1 Fidelibacterota bacterium
AACTAAGAGAACCAGCACACGTTTCCAAGGCCTGCCTCACGCATACTCTGAGTCGACACTGCACGTGGAGCATGACCCGTGTGATATCCTCCCATACTTTCCATACCATTAGCAGCCCAGGGTCCTATCTCCGCATCAGATGCCAGGCAGCTGATGGCGCATTCTCGAGACGAGGTCGTGGGCGCTCTTTTTACCCGGCCCTAAACAGACCCGTCCAACTCCTTTGCCGCTCAGCTGCATACCCTCGTTAGACAGCCCGCCGCGTGATTGTAGCGATCGCCCAGACCATAAGCAGCAAGCCGAGCCACTCGGCCGAAACCAGGGGCCAGTACCCTTGCTTGGCGTCCCCGAGCAGCCCCATGATCGTCCATGGAACATAGAGCAGGGCGAGAATCACCAACGGCCATCGCCGACCTCTCCGAAGACCGAACCATGCCGTGAGTGTTCCAACGGTGCCCAGAGCCAAGAACAACGGCGCGATCCAGCCGTAGCTCTGCGGTATCGACTGCGCCATTCGTAGGCCACCGACTATGAAACCGCTTACCACGAAGAGCAAGCCCACACCTACCAGTACCCACTTCGCGATCAGGGAACGCTCGCCTAACACCTATTCCCGAATTGGCCCTCCACTAATCCATGAACGTCGAACGATCATTTGTGAAGAAAAGTTAAATAGTCCGAGAGTATCATAATTCTACTTATCACCCAATCGATATTACAGCTTTCCGTCCTAGAGTTCAAATTGTCAACAGACTGTACAACACCATGCGGGATGTTGAGAGAGGACCCCAAGTCCATGGAGATGGTATAAGGGGAGGGAACGGCTCAAGCACAAGACGCTGTGGATGAGGCGTCAGCTAATCCTTGGAAACCTGAAATGTGTCTCTTACTTTTAAGCACGACAAGTTCACATTGCTTTGACGATGTGCCTGTTCCAGCGATGGGTGAATTGACAGCTCCCTAATAACGGAGGTTTGATTGGTAAAAACATTATTTTGGTGTGCTCTCGTCTGCATACCTATCTTATCTCGCCCCAGCCCGATTATGGCACAGTCCCGATGGTATGAAAAAGCAAAAGATATAGTAGACAGTCGTTTTTCCCAGGGGGTCGCCACTGATGGGGTCGTTTGGTATTTTTCAGCGCGGCAAATACTTTTCAAGATCAATTTTGAATTTGATTATTTGATCGTACACGAAAATCCGATCCCGCAGTTCCTGCTGGATCAAGACTACGATCATATTGGCGATATTGCCTATTTTGAGGGCAAACTATATGCACCTATTGAGGATACAGCCTATGTTAAGCCGATCATTGCACTCTTTGACACAGCCAGCCTGAACTTCACGGGAGACTATGCGCTGGTGCCTCAATCCCATATCCCCTGGGTTGCGGTGGACCCCCGAACCGGCTATTTCTACTCATCAGAATTTGATGGTGTCAATAAATTGTTCGTCTATGACCCCAACCTTGCATTCATAGGTGAGGTTCAACTGGATACCACGCTCTCTCGTGTTCAGGGTGGCGCATTTCTAGGAGATTTTCTCTACCTCGCCTGTGATAATGGCGATTTTGTGTATGAGGTGGACATTGCCTCTGGAATAGTTAATAATATTATCAATGTCCCACCAGGTCCCGAGATGGAAGGCATTGAAGCATATCCTCTAGATTCTGGCTTCCTGCATTTTGTGACTCGTGGTTCATCAGACAACTTGTTCTATCATTACGCGACCCCCTTGGCCAAAGACGTTACAGTCAGTAGTATAGTCTTTCCCGAGCCTAAAATGCCCATTTGGGGTAAGATCACCCCGATGGCAAAGATATGGAATATCGGTGAAAACACCGAACTGGGTTTTGACGTGGTTTGTATTATCGATACTTCCGGCGTCGAGTTGTATCGCGACACTCAAACGATGTCAAACCTTCCCAGCCTGGAGGATTCAACCATCGGCTTTGCCAATTGGAGACCCCAAGAGGCAGCATCCTATAATTTTACATTTTATACGGATCTAATGGACGATCTCGACCCCCACAATGACACCCTGCGGCTAACGGTGGAGGTTTCGAACGTAATTGATGATTTTGAGGAGGGATTGGGTAAATGGGAGTTTGAAGCGGGTTGGGCTAGCTCGTTGAAGGGCCAGGGTAACAACGGTAATTTTTCGATGTGGAGCACTCCTAGACCTTATACGAATAACACGGATAGCCCTGTAACCTTCATACCATCTTTTGATCTTTCTGGTTTTAGCATGGAAGATAACATAACGCTAAGTCTTTGGACCAAAAACCGGCTCGAAGAGAATAAAGATTTTATGTATGTGGAGGTAAGCTCAGACGATGAAAATTGGTCTCTGGTAGGGAGCTACACCGGAAGACAGGATGATTGGGTGGAAAGTATTCATTCTTTGGTTTCCTTTAGCGGGTCAGGAAATGAAAATGTCCGTATCCGATTTAGGTTGGTCACCGACGCCAGTGGTATAGACAGTGGTCCACGCATTGACGATGTGGTGATCTCATCAAAAGTGCCAACCGGGGTGGTATCGACTCAGGGTCCTGGACTGCACAGGGGATTCAGTCTTTCCCAGAGTTATCCGAATCCGTTCAATCCTTCTACCAGTATTAGGTATGAGTTGCCGATTCCGACCCAAACTATCCTCCTGGTCTATAACCTCTCAGGACAAGAGGTAATTCGACTGGTGGATGAGTATATGAATTCCGGATACCACCTGGCGCTTTGGGACGGAAGGGACAAAACCGGCAAGTCAGTAGCTTCAGGTATTTACTTCGCCCGATTAATTGCCAGCGGATATATAAAAACGGTGAAGATGGTGCTGCTGAGATAGGGGAAAGGCCAAAACTCCCACCCCCAGCTGCATTATAGCTGGATTCTCCAGAGCCATACCGACCACACCAGACTCATTGGGCTTGATACAGAAAACCCACCGACGCGTGTCACGAGGGTGGGTTTGCAGAGGGGGCGGGACCGACGAGACTCGAACTCGCGACCTCCGGCTTGACAGGCCGGCGTTCTAACCAACTGAACTACGGTCCCTTTATTATCGGCTCAAAATTAGTGATATAGTCGGGGAAAGGCCATGAGCGCGAACTAGGATTACCTTGACTTGCCGGAATTCGCCCCGGACCGGTAAAGAATGGCCAGTGGGATGATCCCGAGATACCCGATGACCAGCATGATCGGGGCCAGGGTGAGGGACTGGAAACTGTTCGTCGTTCCCCGTGCCATGATTACGTAGGCCAGGACGAGATCCAGTATTCCCACCAGGAAGATCACATAGTTGGCGCGACTGAACTCCCAGTTGCCAAAGATCGCAGTCGCTGATTGCTTAGAACGTTTTCCTGCCATATGACCGATAAAGTTAAGGGTATCAGTTCGGCGCCGTCAAGGTACGTCTCGATCAGGCATTCCCGTTGTTGAATTATCTGCCTAACCTGGCTTAAGTTAAGCACTTTCATGGGGCGGAATCTACTTCATAGAAGCAGGATGAGCTGGGTAGCGGCCATCAGTCTTGTCGGTCTCCTAACTTTGCTGGCCTTCCGTTATCTGGTGATGAGTTGGCCGGTGACGGTTATCTTCAGAGATCACGTGACGATCCCGAAGGGTGCATCAGCTTATCGTGTGGCTCGCATCCTGAAGGACCGGCTGCTCATTGTAAACCAGAACCTGTTCGTAACAGCCATTCGGTTGAGATTCAGCGTGCGGTCCATACGACCGGGGAAGTTCCAACTGTTGAATGTCCGCCAGATGGGAGATCTGGTCGAGCAACTGCTCAATCCCAGTCTTCGTCCGGTGATAGTGACCATTCCTGAAGGACGGACGCGCAGGGAGGTTGCCCACTTCTTCGAGGCGAAATATACCATTGATGGAGCGCACTTCACGGCCCTGACCGAAGACACGACCTTTATCCGCCGGTTGGGCCTGGATGTTCCCACATTGGAAGGGTATCTCTTTCCAGATACCTACCTGATCCGGAACGGGGATACGGAGGAGACCATCATCACCCGGATGGTCGCAGCTGCCCGGCGTACGCTGGACCAGGAAATTATCCGACAGGGGGAGGAGATGGGGTTAACTTCTCATGAAATCGTCACCATGGCTTCCATCATCGAGGGTGAGGTCATGTTTGACAGCGAGCGTGTCTTGATTTCGGCGGTTTATCATAACCGCCTTCGCCGGGGGATGCGCCTGCAGGCAGATCCGACTGTTCAATATGTCATTTCTGGTGGCCCCAGGCGCCTATACTATAAGGATTATTATTTTCCGTCGGAGTATAATACCTATCTCCATAAGGGATTACCCCCGGGACCGGTGAATAGTCCGGGACGAGCTTCCATGGCGGCCGCGGTTAACCCCATGGATGTGGATTATCTGTATTTTGTTGCCGATGGGAAGGGGTACCATGTGTTTACCCGTACTTTAGAGGAGCATAACCGGGCTGTTCGTGATGTACGCCGACGGAAATAAAGCCGCGTCGGGGGACCCCAAGGAGTCATACCAATCAGGATAAAGGCCGATGGATCTAAGTGAACTAAACCCTATCCAAACAGAAGCGGTCAAGTGTATCGACGCCCCCGTCCTTATTTTCGCCGGTGCGGGGAGTGGTAAGACCCGCGTACTTACCCACAAGATTGCCTATATCCTGGATGAAATGGGATTGCCGCCCGAGAGCATCCTGGCGGTCACCTTTACCAACAAGGCCGCCCATGAGATGCGAGCCCGGGTGGCAGACCTAATTGGGAGCCACAACGGTCGGGGCGGCCGGGCGACCGCCGGTAAGCGTCAGCGCGGGCTGACCGATGGAGCTTCCGGCGTCCGTGTAGGTACGTTTCACTCCATCTGTGCCCGTCTCCTGCGCCAGGAAATCCATCAGCTGGGCTACCGGAAGGATTTTGTGATCTACGATAGCGATGACCAGCTCCGATTGCTCAAATCGGTACTGGAGCAAAACGATTATGATCTGGACCTCTATCCCCCGCAATCCTTTCGGTCCCGCATCAGTCGTGCCAAGAATCACATGCAAACACCCGAACAGCTGCTGGAGGAAGCCCAAAACAAGGAAGCCGAAATCACCGCCGCCATCTATCGGGAATACCAGGATACCCTGAAACAGAATCATGCTCTAGATTTCGATGACTTGCTCCTGTTGCCTCTTACCCTGTTCGAACAGTTCCCTGATGTGTTAGAGCGTTACCGGGGCCAGTTTCAATATATCCTGGTTGATGAGTATCAAGATACCAACCGGGCGCAGTTTGAATTTATACGGCAACTGGCGGAGGTACACCAGCAGATCTGTGTGGTGGGGGACGACGATCAATCCATCTACACTTGGCGGGGTGCTGATATCACCAACATTCTCAACTTCACCCGGGTGTTCAAAGAGGCGAAAGTCTTCAAGTTGGAACAGAACTACCGGTCCACCTCGATCATCCTGGAGGCGGCCAACGCCGTGGTGGCCCGCAACAAGCGTCGTACCGAAAAAAGTCTCTGGACCACCCGGCAGGGTGGTGCCCGTATCCAGATTTACGCCACCCTCAACGAACGTGATGAGGCTGAGCTGGTCCTGAGCCGTATACAGGACGAAGTCCTGGTCGGTAAGCGCCGGTTCCGGGACATGGTGATCCTCTACCGCACCAACGCCCAGAGCCGGGTGTTAGAGGATACCCTCCGGCGCCGTGCCATCGCCTATACGATTGTCGGCGGCACCAAATTTTATGACCGGAAAGAGGTGAAAGATGTCCTGGCTTACCTCCGTTTGTTGATCAATCCATCCGATTCCGTCAGCCTCGAGCGGATCATCAATTTCCCGCCCCGAGCCATCGGTGAGACCTCCATGAACCGGCTACGGGCCTATGCCCGAAGCGGAAAGATGGAGATCTTTCAGGCCCTGGATAGTGGCCTGGAAGCGGGTGTTCAGCCGAAGCAGGCCCAGGCCATGGCCGAATTCAAGGCCCTTATAGAACGCTATCAGGCCCTGTCAAAAAACCCTGTCGATGATGGTGACACCAGCCCGATTGTCGATGAGTACACTGGCGTTAAAGTGACCGATGGAGCGGAAAAGCTAAGCGTGGCAGAGTTGGTGTCAGCCCTTTTGGAAGAGGCAGGGATGGTTCGTTACTACCGGCGGCAGGATAATTCCGATGCCCGGGACCGCCAGGAAAATATCGATGAGCTGATCAGCAGCATCGACCAGTTTCACAAGGATAATGAAGGCGGCAGCCTCCCCGATTTCCTGGAGGAAGTGTCCCTCTTCACCGACATCGACCGCTGGAGCGATGACACCAACGCCGTAACCCTCATGACCCTGCACAGTGCCAAGGGGCTCGAATTTCCGGTAGTCTTTCTCACCGGACTAGAGGAAGGGCTGTTCCCTCTCCTGCGGGCTGACGATGACGAAACCGACGATGAGGAGGAGCGGCGTCTGTTCTATGTGGGGCTGACCCGGGCCCAGGACAAGGCCTATCTGATCTACGCCAACCAGCGCCGGCGGTGGGGCAGCAGCGCCATGGAGAGCACCCCCAGCCGCTTTATCCGGGAACTTCCCGAGGAGCTGGTCCAGTGGAACAAGCGCGATCTGCGGGCACCCGCCCCGGAATTGGACCTGCCCAAAAAAGCAACCCTGTCGGCCAGGTCAACCCGTACCACCCGGGCCAAGGAATTGGCCGTCCGGTCGGTCCTCGATGATTTCGTGGTGGGGGCTTGGGTCGAGCACAAGATTTTCGGCAAGGGGCAAATCTCCGGTCGGGAGGGGGTGGGGGATAGCCTCAAGCTCTGCGTACAGTTCAGCGGCGGACAGGTCAAGAAGTTGGTGGCGCGCTACGCGAATCTGACGCGGCTCTAGCCAGACCCCGCCCCGATCATCCGTTCATCATGCACTCGGTCACCCGCCGGACGACCCCTGGGCCCACCAAAATCTGACCGGCTATCTCGAAGGTAAAAGAAAACTGTTCTGCCGCCTCACCCGGGTCTCTGTTTGGTGTCAGAGCAAGGTGGCCCAGTGTGGATTTAGAATTAAGAGACACTTTTGCTAAGTTGCACAAAAAGCAGAGAAGTCTCTGGTCTACGCAGTGAGAACGAGCAGCACAAGGTTCTGGTGGCCGAGTCGCCGGCCGTTGATTTGTAGAGTTGTTGGGGCGACAGCTCAGTGAAAATTGATGCGTTCAATACCCAGTTAGACGACATGGGATAAACAAGACATTATAAGAATTTAAATTATTGCTGAGTGGGCCTGAACAACCTTATTCTGTAGAGACCAAAGTATAAGACCATTAAAAGGGAGAAATGAAATCAATGTCAAAAACAATTATTGTCGTCGGCGGCTCATTTGGGGGTATCAAGGCAGCCTGGAGTTTGCGCCATCTTCTTGATGTTAAGCATCGAATCCTAATCATTTCAGACAAACCACGTACAACTTTCCGGGCCTCTTTTCCCAGAGTTCTTTTTGAGAACCTCGACCCAGAAAAGATCACGATGGATCTGTCGAATAATTTCAATGACACCGGCATTGAGTTCGTCTGTGATCCGATGACATCCA
>JADFNF010000099.1 GCA_022563485.1 Fidelibacterota bacterium
CTGCAGAATCCCTCCCTCTCCGCACATAACTTCTGACTGCTTGAAACCGCGCAGCCAGGGGCCGTGCCGGTTAGTCTCACCCGATACCCTCCCTTATGATCGGTATCCTGCACCCCTGGACCCTGTCAGTGAACATTCTTGGCATGCCGAGGGGAGTTGTGTAAGTTTAGACGAGGGGATGGCCCGGTGGGCAGTGATCGACTGAAACGAGGGTGGTCTTAGCTGGTGCCTATTGGTTAAGATTGGAGGAGTGGCAGAGCGGTTGAATGCGGCGGTCTTGAAAACCGTTAACTGGTTATCCTGGTTCGGGGGTTCGAATCCCTCCTCCTCCGCCAGACAAAATTCGCTGTTAATGCGTGCGTGAATGAAATATACAGTTTACATATTCAAGTGTCTCCATACCGGCAACCATACCATGGGAATTACCACCAATTTCCGCGACTGCCTGGAGAAGTTTCTCGGAGCCGGGTGCAGATCGTCGTTGACCAATTTAGAATTATTCCATGTGGAGCAACATGATGATCTCCAGGTGGCCCATCGGCGGATACAGGCGATCCGGAGTCGGTGGCGTTATCATACCAAATCTTCTACATTCCTTAATATCGATCCCCTGGTCACGCCCTCTACCGAGGCGGGGTCCAGCAGTCTCCACTAACCCGCGAGCCGGGTTGTTCCGGCCTCAAATCCCCCGACCACCACGGCGATTGACTTCCTTTCGGGCGCACGTCTAAATTTATTTACGCGGGAGAGGTGTCCGAGTGGCTTAAGGAGCTCGCCTGGAACGCGAGTGCTCGGTATTCCCGGGTCGAGGGTTCGAATCCCTCCCTCTCCGCAATCGTAGATTAATGTTCTCCCGCTACGTTGCAGCACTTCTTAAACTTCCGGCCACTACCGCATGGACAGGGGTCGTTTCGGCCCACCAGGTTCCCTTGGGCCTTTAGGTCGGCCAAGAGGAGCGTCTCGATCGCCTGATAGTCACTGACCGGCCGCTTGAGCCGCAGGCACTTGGCCATCTTTTCCCAAACCGGCAAGGTGTGCCCGTAAAATAGTTTATAGCCCGCACAGAGGACGTTCAGCCCCGGCTCGCCGTCAGGCGTGGTGCTGAAGCGGTCCTTGGGGCAGGCACCGTAACAATATTCCAGGAACTCGCACTCCCGGCAGTAACGCGGCAGGGAATCCCGCTTATCGTTGCCAAATCGCTCCTGTTTGCTGCCATCCAACATGGTGCTGAGCGTCTCCCGAGCCACGTTCCCCAGTTGATCCTCCAGATTGACGAAGTGGTCGCAGCTGAACAGATCACCGTTGTGCTCGATGGCCACGGCCCGGCCGCAGGTTTCCGCATGGACACACACCGATGACGGCTCTCCCATGACCAGCCCCAGCATCATGTCGAAGTCGCGGACGAAGATCTGCCCCTCGTCCTTCTGTTCGAGCCAGCAATCAAATATACCGTTGAGAAAATGGCCATACTGCTCCGCCCCGACGGAACGGTAGGAAACCTGCCCGTCATTCTCCTTTTCAACAATAGGGATAAATTGGTAGAACCGGGAGCCGACCTGTTTGAGGAAGTCATAGATTACCTCGGGGTGGTCGCCGTTGTCGTTTTGAATCACCGTGAGGGTATTGAACTTCACGTCATTCTTCCTGAGCACCTCCAGACCCGCCATGACGCTCTGGAAGGTACCACGCCCCTGTTTGTCAAGCCGGTACCGATCATGGAGCGCCTCAGGACCGTCAAGACTAATCCCGACGAGGAAGTTATGGTCGTGGAGGAATGTCCCCCATTCGTCGTCCAGCAGGACACCGTTGGTTTGCAGGGAATTTGTGATGCGTAGGCCGGGACGTCTATATTGCTCCTGAAGTTCAATGGCCCGCCGGAAAAATTTCACTCCCATAAGGGTCGGCTCGCCGCCCTGCCACGCAAAGTTGACCTCCGATGTCCCGGCGGGTTGAGCCGCAATATACTGACGGGTGAATCGCTCCAGGACCTCGTCCGTCATGCGGAAGGATTTTGTGCCGGGGAAGAGTTCCTCTTTCTTGAGATAGAAACAATATTCGCAGTCGAGATTGCAGATGGGGCCTATCGGTTTGGCCATTACGTGGAAAGGCGCCTTAGAAGGCGAGTTGCCGCTCGTTAGCTGAGGTGCCTGGCCCAAATCAATCATCACCCCTGGTTGTGATTCCATATCGTTTCGTGCGGGCAGCTATCCGAAGACCGAAGCAGTGTGCTGCCGTCACCACGGCATAGCCCCTCAGTGTCGTGCCAGGCTAGCCCCCGGGAAGGCTCCCTGTGCCAGCCAGCTACCCTATCAGCGATGAATGTGGCTCGGCCAGGACCGGCTGGCGGCCTACCGAGAGATAGGTGAAACCCCGCTCGCGGACATAGCTCGGTTCGTATTGATTACGCCCATCGAAGATGACGGGACTTGACAGCGCCGCTTTAACGCGGGCGAAATCGGGTCGGCGGAAATGGTGCCATTCGGTGACCAGAAGCAGGGCATCAGCATTCTCGAGGCATTGGTACATATCGTCGGAATATTCGATGGGCAAGCTATAGGCCTGCTGAAAGGAATCTGCAGCGATGGGGTCGTAAGCCTGGATCTTGGCACCGGCCTGGAGCAACCCATCGATGATAACGGCAGCCGGAGTTTCACGGACATCGTCTGTCCCGGGCTTGAACGACAGTCCCCAAACAGCAAATGTTTTACCCGCTAGATTGCTGTTCCCGTAGAAATCCTTGATTTTGATTACCATACGTAGCTTTTGCGCGTTGTTCACCTGATCGACAGATATCAGGATGTTCAGTCGTATGCCCAACTCTTCGCCCGTTTGGATGAGTGCGCGCACGTCCTTGGGAAAACAGGAACCGCCATAACCGACCCCAGGGAACAGGAAACGGCGTCCAATCCGATCATCGCTGCCGATACCAATGCGCACTTGATTCACGTCAGCCCCCGTGGCCTCGCAAACGGCGGCAATTTCATTCATGAAGGAAATGCGGGTGGCCAGCATGGCGTTAGCGGCGTATTTGGTGAGCTCAGCCGATGGAATATCCATGATCAAGATACGGCTCTCGTCGGTGCGACAGAAAGGATCATACAGTGCCTGTAACCGTTCCCTGGCATGCTGACTCTCGGTGCCGATGACGATGCGGTCCGGATTGAGGAAGTCGGCCACGGCCTTACCTTCCTTCAGGAATTCCGGATTAGCCACCACGTCAAAATGGGTCTTGAATCCACGGGCGCGGAGGGCCTCATCAATGGTGATACGGACCTTCTTGGCCGTTCCTACCGGAACGGTTGATTTGGTAATGATAATGCGATAATCATCTATGGCGCCGCCAATGATTCTGGCCACATCAAGAACGTGCTGAACGTCGGCGCTCCCATTCTCGACCATGGGAGTGCCCACGGCGATGAAGATGAACTCACTGGCGCGCACCGCCTCGGCAGTATCGGTGGTGAAGGATAGGCGCCCTTCAGCCAGGTTGCTATCGACAATCTCCTTCAGCCCCGGTTCGTAGATGGGCAATTCGCCCCGGTTGAGTATATCAATTTTTTCCTGGTCGATATCCACGCACCTGACTTGATTCCCCATATGCGCAAAGCAGGCTCCGGTCACCAAGCCTACATAGCCGGTTCCGATAATAGTTATTTTCATTTCGCGTACTCCACTCTTCTAAATTTTATTAATGCAAAGAAAGATTCTCACTGGCTGGCGATCAGGTGGAATCGACTGAGCACTGGCTCCGGCCCAGGGGCAAAATCAGGCTATAGCCAAATTGCCCAACAACGTTTCAAAATAAGCGATCGTCTGCTTCAAACCCTCATCGAGTGGCACCTCCGGCCGCCAGCTCAATTTTTCCCCGGCCTTGGAGATGTCTGGTTGGCGCTGAATAGGGTCATCAACGGGCAGTGGTTGGGGATCAATGGGAGAGGACGCACTTGTAAGAGTCAGGATCCTCTTTGCCAGTTCATTCACCGTGATTTCCATGGGATTGCCCAGGTTCAACGGACCTGTAATCTCAGCCGGACTCTCCATGAGGGCAATGAGCCCGGTTACCAGATCGGACACATAACAAAAACTTCTGGTCTGGTTGCCATCACCGAATATCGTCAATGGCTTATTTTGCAGCGCCTGGATAATAAAATTACTCACTACTCGCCCATCGTTCACATCCATGTTGGGGCCATATGTATTGAATATGCGAGCCACTTTGATTTCAACCTTGTTCTGCCGGTGATAGTCAAAGAACAGGGTCTCCGCGCATCGCTTGCCCTCATCATAGCACGATCGGATGCCCACTGGGTTGACATGCCCCCAATAGGATTCTGTCTGGGGGTGGACCTGCGGGTCGCCATAGACTTCGCTGGTGGAGGCCTGCAATACCCTGGCGCGAACTCGTTTGGCTAAGCCCAGTACATTGATAGCGCCCAGGACCGAGGTTTTGATGGTCTTCACCGGATTATATTGGTAATGGATTGGGCTGGCGGGGCAGGCCAGGTTATAGATCTGATCGACCTCCAGGAAGATGGGGTTGACGATATCGTGGCGAATCAGTTCAAATTTGGGATGGGTCATCAGGTCGACAATATTCCGCTTATGGCCGGTGAAAAAGTTGTCCAGGCAAAGCACTTCGTGCCCCTGGCGAATCAGCTCCCGGCAAAGGTGCGAGCCAAGGAAACCGGCTCCGCCCGTCACAAGTATTCGTTGAGGTTCAACGAAACCAACGTGATCGGGTTGCTCTGATTGATGTTCAGCCATCTTTGGATTTACCTATCGCTCTTTAAACTTGAGTTGGGAGAATTAAGTATGCAAACTTAGGCACGCTTTAGCCTTAAATCATCAGATTGTCAGTTGCAGATGACCCCATGGCTATCACCTTGGGGAGGGGAACGACAGGCCCGTTGAAAGGAAGTCGGCTGACGCGTATGGTAGAGACACCATGAGCGCCGCAATGAGGATGAAACTTCTCATAACAAGGAGACCCTGGTATGTACCTGGCGACCGTCGATTGGTTCATCATACTGGCCTACTTTGCCTTCAGCATGAGCATTGCTCTGTACTTCTCCAAGCGGGCCGGGGCCAGCACCGATGAGTTTTTTCTGAGCGGTCGCAAATTGCCCTGGTATGTCGCCGGTACCGCCATGGTGGCCACGACCTTTGCCGCCGATACGCCGCTGGCGGTGACGGAGTTGGTGGCCCAGAACGGTATCGCCGGGAACTGGCTGTGGTGGAACATGCTCTTTGGCGGCATGCTGACGGTATTCTTTTTCGCCCGGCTGTGGCGGCGGGCCGGTATTCTCACCGATGTGGAATTCACCGAATTGCGCTACTCGGGTAAGCCGGCGGCCTTTCTCCGGGGCTTTCGGGCCATCTACCTGGGTCTGTTCATGAACCTGATCATCATGGGTTGGGTAAACCTGGCCATGGAACGGATTCTTACCGTCATGTTCCCCGGGCTTACGTTCTTTGGCATTGCAGGCGTTTCATTTCTGGGCTTTGAGTTCAGCGCCGCCCTGCTGTGGGTGGGGCTGATCATGTTCCTCGTGGCCGTCTATTCTTCCATGGCGGGGTTGTGGGGGGTGGCGATTACCGATACCTTTCAATTCGTCGTGGCTATGGGAGGGTCCATCGCCCTGGCGGTCATCGCCGTGAATGACCCGGCCATCGGGGGGATCGCGGGCCTCAAAGCCCAGCTCCCGGAATGGCTTTTTGAGTTCACTCCCACCATCGGAGGGTCGAGTGCAACGGTCGGCGGTGCCCTGACCATGAGTTTCGCGGCCTTCATCGCCTACATCGGCATCCAATGGTGGGCGTCGTGGTATCCGGGTGCTGATCCCGGCGGCGGCGGCTACGTGGCCCAGCGGATGATGTCGGCAAAGGACGAAAAACATTCCCTCTTTGCCACCCTCTGGTTCATCATCGCCCACTATGCCATTCGTCCCTGGCCGTGGATCATAGTGGCCCTGGTATCCCTCGTCCTTTATCCCGACCTGGACATGGCCCGCAAGGGCGACGGCTTCATCATGGTCATGCGGGACCTGTTGCCCCCCGGCATGCTGGGACTCATGCTGGCGGCCTTCTTTGCGGCCTACATGTCCACCATTGCCACCCAGCTGAACTGGGGTGCATCCTACCTCGTCAATGATTTCTACCGCCGGTTCATCCGGCCCGACGGTGAGGAGCGAGACTACGTGCGCATGGCCAGGATCGCCACCCTCCTCTCCATGGTCATTTCGCTGCTCGTCACCTCGAAACTGGACCGTATCAGCGATGCCTGGGTCTTTATCCTGGAAGCCAGTGCGGGGATTGGATTGGTGCTCATCCTCCGCTGGTGGTGGTGGCGCATCAATGCCTGGTCGGAGATCGCGGCCATGGTGGCGCCCCTGATCATCCTGCCTTTTATCAAGCCGTACGTCGCCTTTCCCTACACGTTATTTATCATCGTGTCCTGGGCAACCGTGGTTTGGCTGGCGGTTACTTACCTTACCCCCCCAACGGACGAAAAGACCCTCCGCGCCTTCTATGAGCGGATTCATCCCGGCGGGTACTTGTGGAAACCGATTGCCGACCAGCTGCCCCACGTGCTTAGTGACAGCGGCTACCTGAACCTGTTCATCGACTGGCTGGCAGGGATCATCCTGGTGCTATTTACTCTGTTTGGTGTCGGGCATGTCATTCTGGGCGAAACGGGGCTGGGCCTGCTCTACCTGGGGATTGCCGCTCTGGCCGCGGGGGTGATCTACTGGCACCTGTCCCGCATCGGCTGGGATCAGGTAGGGGACTAGCCACGGGCCGGTCGATGAGCCTGAATCACTTCCACAGGATCATTTTCCGGGCCACTGGCAGCCCCCCGTCCAATTGCAACGTGATGAAGTAGAGTCCCGATGCCAGGGGGCGGCCCCTGGCGTCCACCGGGTCGAAAGCGTAGGTGCCGGAGCCGGCCAACCGATGCCGGTCAACCAACGTCCGTACCAGGGCGCCGCGCAGGTTGTAGACCGCTAGCCGCAGGTCCCCATCTACGAACAGCTCGTAGGCGATGGTGGTGCCCACGGCAAAGGGGTTGGGGAAGTTCTGATCCAGGACGAAACGCTTCTCATCGGTGGGGGACACGGTCGTTCCCAGGTAGTCAGCCAGGGCGCCCCACAATTCGGGCCGGCCGTCGTCGTAACCCAGGGCCCACATGCCCACCCCGGCCAGGTCCTTTTCCACCGCCAGATTATATTTGAGGGCCAGGCTCAGGCTGTCGTCGAACCACACCTGCCGGGGTCCGCCGTCATCGTAGTTGAACCACGGGACCGAGGACACCGGGTCCCAGTTGTAGCCGGAGATTAGGGCCAGGGGC
>JADFNF010000100.1 GCA_022563485.1 Fidelibacterota bacterium
CCGGATATCTTTGTTGTCGTTCTGTGCGTCCTCATCCAGAAGGATCTGGAGTCCACCGCCGGCATCTTCCGTTACTACCAGGCCTGAGAAATCCAGCCCCTTGTCATTGGTTTCCAGGTTGCTGAAACTGAACCACTGGACCATCCGGAAGGCGATGATGATCGGGTTCACCCCTACGAGGTCACTAATGGTCATGCCCACGGCGGAATCGGCTGCATTGGTGGTGGTATCCAAGCCGGTAAGCTCGAATTTCTCACCGAAGTCGTAGGAGAGGATAAAGGGTACACCAGTGACTTCTCCGCCGGCGGTGAGGCCCGTGTAAGTCCCGGCAATGTAAATGCTGTTGCCGAAGAGGGGGTCGTTGCTGTCCACCAGTTGGGTGCCATCTTCGTCGTCTTCATCCCCTTCGATTTTATCGAGTTTGAGTTCGAGTTCCTTGTAAATCCCGGCGGGTATCGTGATGGTATCCAGTGGGGGACTGACCGTATTGTGGATGAGTTCCACGATGTAGGGGCCGGGAAATTTGATCGAGTCGTTTTCCTGTTCCAACTCCAGGCTGTCTGCATTTCCCTCAATCTCTTCTTCGGCCAGTTTGAGCTTGATCTCTTTGAGGGCTAACCGGGCATCATCAATGGTCAATGTGCCAATCGGATTACCATTGGCATCCGTTACCGGCAAAACCACCGAATCACTCTGGACGGACCATGCAGACCAGCCCTTGGCGAGTGAGGCCGGTTTGGTCCCCTGGATGGAGAGGGTGATTTTTGCTTCGGCAATCCCGGTTTCGACGCTGGGGCCGGTGGCATCCTCACAGCCGAAAAAGGCCAAGGAGGACATTGTAACCCATGCCAGCAATCCCGTATTACGAAAAATCTTCATGTGCGTACCCTTACATTATTGCGTTTCATGATCGGTTTTCCTTTACAGTCCTTAACATGATTCAGCACACGAGAGGCGCTGGTCAGTTGAGGGGGCAAGTTAGAATCCCCCCGGTTCAGCGGCTTTGCGCCCCGTCACATAGTATTGGGCCAGGTGCGTGCCATCACATACCGGGCGTGGGCCCGGTCACAAAAGCGACATTTATTCGGCGGTGCAGGGCAGAAAAGATTATCGCAGGGGCAGCTGGGCCGTGTGCATGTTCCGGATGCCATGGTCGACATAAAATGCCCTGATCCCCGGCGACCATCGGAAATCGGATATGATGAGGATGGCATAGAACTGCCTGATCAAGTCCCCCGAGTCGGTATCGCTGTATCTTTTGGAGAAATCGTCATAAGCGGTGACAAAGAGGGGCCGTATGATGCCGTTACCATCGAAGACGGGGGTGTTCTTTAGACCGGTAAGCAATGTATTCAGGTAGGTCCGGTAATAATAGCTGGCGAAGTCCACCACCACCGATTGGGGGTGTTCCGCCAGATATTTTTCCCAACGGACAATCCTGGCACCCAGATCGGTCAATGAAATCAGGAGCGTGGCATCATCGGCGAACCCCACGGCCAGTTCATCCCTTCGCAGCATGAGATAATCGCGTACCGCCCTCGACACGTAGGGCGCGAACCGGTGGTAGAGGTAGTCGCTCTGCTGGTCCACGTAGTAGAGGCGCCCGAAGGTATACAGGCTCAGCCCGTTGCGGTCCAGACTGTTCCGGTAAGCCGCCATATCCGGGTCGGCGTCAGCCCCCTGGTCATGCAACTTTTCCATGAAATCGAGGTCTTCCCAGATCATATCGTTATGATGGCTGATGGTGGCGTCCAGGAAGAGCATGAACCCTACGCAGGCCGAATCGATCTCGGCTACCGGCAGCCGAGTGATGTGGGCCTTGAAGTAGTCCACCCCTCGTGAGATGGCATCGAGGTCCTCATTATCGAGGGCGGCCAGGTAGCGGGTGTAGGCGGTAATCGGGCCGGGGGCGGTGGTATCCGCAGGGGCCGCCCCTGCCGGATCCCATAGAGCGAGCAGGAGGATAGCGAGGGAACGCATGGGGGCATGTTACTGACCGGCTGCGGGGGAATGCCAGGAAAAGGAAAAGTCAGGGGGGCAGCAATGATACGACAACCCCTCGACCAGGCCCGCCACCTTCGCCCGGCTGGCTACACCCGGATATACTCAAGCCATCAAATGGGTGATGTTGAAGTGACGCCATCTTTACCGTAACTTGTCCCAGTTGTTACGATGAACAAGCAGGAAGGAGGTGGTCCATTGTCTAATCAACATCGGACGCCGGCCTCCGTCAGCGTAGACTAAAGACGCTGGCGCGCCGGTTGTCCAGACTCTATGAAGCCCCGGCCGTAGCCGGGGCTTCTCTTTTTCGCACATACCCGATGGCGCTGACAATCCTGCCCTTGCTCTTGCGCGTGGCAAAACCTGCGGCTCGCATGTCATGCCGAGGGACAGCCGCACAGGTTTAAACAGGTGCTGAGCCGTCGGCCGTGATGCTCAGGATGCCAGGGCACGCGGAAACAGTATATTATTTTCCAGATGAATGTGTTGATTCAAGGAGGTCTCCAATGCCGCCAGACCGTGCCACAATGCGCGCCAGGTGTTGCAAGCTTCTTCGTGCACTTGATAGTCATGGGTCAGGTCACGCATGCGTTTTAAGGCGACGCCGGCCGATTCGTGTTCATTGCGCATCACGGATATGGGGCCGCTGGCCAGGGCGCCCTGGCCCTGCATGATCATTGGGAATAGTATCTGCTCCTCTTTGAGCATGTGGGGTACGAGCTCCTCTTTCAGGGCCAGGTAGACCTTCAACAGTTCAGGGAGCATTACAGGCTCTTTACTGCCGTGGACATCCAACACTTTCCGGGCCATGCCCTCCAATCGGTCCAGCTCCTCAACGAGGGGGCCATGGTATACGGTGAGTATATGCTGGATGAGGTCGTCCAATGGGGCTGCGTCCCAGCGCTGCTCATCGCCCTGGGATGTATCTAGCTCGTGGCGAATTTCCTCCAGGATTGTTTCGGGATCGAGACCCTGTTGGCGGCAAACTTCGCCAACGGGCGTGCCTCCGCCACAGCAGAAGTCAATGTGGTGCCTCCCAAATACCCGCGTGGCCAAGGGGTATTCCGTGGCGATTTGCCCGACAGTGGTTTCCAATGTAATCGACATGCTAGTCTCCGTTTCAGTTTGTGTATGGTTGATAGGGTATACGATTATTGGGGTGCTCGCAACAGCCGCTCCAGGGCCGGTAGCACACGATCCGATGGGGACGCCCGTTTGCCCCTGGTGCCCTTGGTTATCTGACGAATGCCGGGTATGCCGATAAGGGCATGCATGGTACCCGTGATCAGAATGAGGAGCACATCAATGTCGATGTCGTTGCGAATGGCGCCTTCCTCGACCCCCTGCTTGAGGGCCTGTTGGATAAAGTCCATCGAGCGGCGGGTCACGTCCCACAGCACCTCCACCGCATCGCTTGGGAACAGTTTGTCGACCTGTTCCGAGCGCATCAGCCAGGCCAGCCCCGGTGACGTGCCCAGCAGTTGGACCCGGTTGCGGGCCAAGGTGAACAACCGCTCCATGGGCGGGAGGGATGGGTCCGGGAAGGTTGTCTCAATCGTAGATTTGGCATAGTGAAGCACCGCCCGGAAGATATCCTCGAGGGAATCATAGTGCCGGAACAGAGCCCCGGATGTCACACCGATCTCGGCGGCAATAGTTGCTGCTGTCAGGGATGAGCTACCGCGCTCGCCAATAATATGCAACACCGCCCGGACAATCTCGCGTTGGCGCTCCTCGGATGGTTTGCGTGTGTGCGTGACCATGGCCGAATGTAAGTATATACTTACTTACATACAAGCCTTAATCATGGGCAACTTGCCATGCTTGTTCCAAAGGGAATCCCGGGGGAACTACGGGAAAACCAGGTCTATGACCGGTGACCATCAACTCCTTCGGTACTGCCCGGTCTGCCTGCCACTGTTGCGGGCGTCCAGGTAGGGGGAGCCGGTGGTCGTCGTGGCGAAGGGGGATGATCTCCTGGGGGCCACCCTTTCGGGACCGTTCGAGGCAAGGCTGTAGGACTAAAAAGGGGCTAGGGGGCACATTAGACCACTGCTCCCCATATCCCCTTTTCTCGCCCCTAATCCCGCCGTAATTTTGATTGCGCCATTATGTCAGACTTTCAGATCATATCGGACCACCGGCCCCAGGGAGACCAGCCTGAGGCCATCGCCCAGCTGGTGCAGGGCCTTAACGACGGGCACAAGCACCAGACGCTGCTGGGCGTTACGGGCAGCGGCAAGACCTTCACCATGGCCAACGTGATTGAGCAGGTCCAGCGACCGACCATCATTTTGTCACACAACAAGACCCTGGCGGCCCAGCTCTTCGGCGAGTTCAAAAGCCTGTTTCCCCACAACGCGGTGGAGTACTTCATCAGTTATTACGACTACTACCAGCCCGAGGCTTACCTGCCGGTGACCGATCTCTACATCGAGAAGGATTCGTCGGTGAACGAGGACATCGACCGCCTGCGCCTGAAAGCCACGTCGGCCCTGCTGGAGCGCCGGGACGTTATTGTGGTGGCTTCGGTCAGTTGTATCTTTGGCATTGGCTCGCCCCGGCAGTACGAGGAGAGCGTCGTGCGCATCAACCGAGGAGACGAAGTGGACCGCCGGGAACTGATCCACCGCCTCATCGATATCCACTACGTGCGCAACGACGTGGTCCTGGAGCGGGGCAATTTTCGGGTTCGGGGTGATCTGATGGAGATTTACCCCGCCTACTTGAGTCACTGCGTACGTGTCGAGTTCTTCGGCGACCGGGTGGATCGAATCCTCACTTTCGATCCCCTCACCGGTGAGATCGACAGCGACAAAGAGGGGCTGGAGCGTACCTTCATCTATCCCGCCAAGCATTTCGTCACGACCCAGGAGACCGTTCTGAAGGCGGTGGACGAGATTCGCACCGAGCTCATTGACCGATTGGAATGGTACCGCGATGAGGGCATGCTTCTAGAGGCCCAACGTCTCGAACAGCGCACCAACTACGACATCGAAATGCTGCTGGAGGTGGGCTACTGCAACGGCATCGAGAACTACTCCCGTATTCTGGACGGCCGCAGGCCCGGTGAACGGCCCCACACGCTCCTCGATTTTTTCCCCGACGATTTCCTCATGTTCATCGACGAGTCCCATGCCACTCTCCCCCAGGTGCGGGCCATGTACAACGGCGACCGGTCCCGCAAGGAGGTGCTGGTGGAGCATGGCTTTCGCCTGCCCTCGGCCATGGACAACCGCCCCATGACCTTTGCCGAGTTTGAGACCAAGTTGGGACAGGTGATCTTCGTCTCGGCCACCCCGGCCGAGTACGAGCTGGACAAGTCCCACGGCGTGGTCGTGGAGCAGATCATCCGTCCCACGGGACTTTTGGACCCGCCCATCGATGTGCGCCCTTCCAAAGGACAGATCGATGACCTGTTGGCCGAAATCAAGCGGCGCACGGCCAAACGGGAGCGGGTGCTGGTGACGACCCTCACCAAACGCATGTCCGAAGACCTTACCGATTACCTGAAGGGCATGGACCTGCTGGTAAACTACCTGCATTCCGAGATCGATACATTGGAGCGAGTGGTGATCCTCCGCAACCTGCGCCTGGGCAAATTCGACGTACTGGTGGGCATCAACCTGCTGCGGGAGGGCCTGGATCTGCCGGAGGTCTCGCTGGTGGTGGTCCTGGACGCCGATAAGGAAGGGTTCCTGCGCTCCGCCACTTCCCTTATGCAGGTGGCAGGACGGGCAGCGCGCCACATAAACGGTAAGGTGATCTTCTACTGCGAAAGGATCACTCACTCGATGCAGGAGGTGATCGACGAATCCACCCGGCGCCGGGTCGTCCAGGAAGCCTATAACCAGGCCCACGGCATCACCCCCACCACCATCTACAAGTCGGTGGAAGATATCATGCTGTCCACCTCCGTGGCCGATGCCCGGACCCAGCCCCTGGTGGTAGCCGAGGCGGCACCGGCTTTCAATCTTTCCAACCTGGACGAACAGGAAACGATCATCACCCTGGACCTGCTGCGGCGTGAGATGAAACGGGCGGCGGAAGCCTTGCGATTCGAGGAGGCGGCCCGGCTGCGTGACGAGATCGTGCGCATCGAGCAAGGGCAGAGTACAGAAAGGGCGCCTTCCTAAATGGCCCGCATTCTGGTCATCGGGAGTGGGGGCCGGGAACACGCCATCCTGTGGGCCCTGGCCCGGGAGGGGGGCCATGAACTTACCTGCGCTCCCGGCAATGCCGGTACGGCCCAACTGGCCCGGAACCTGGCCCTGAAGGTGGGCGACCACCAGGCCATAGTGGAGGCGGTGCGCCGGGAAAACATCGATCTCACCGTGGTGGGTCCCGAGATTCCCCTGGCTGAGGGACTGGTGGACCTGTTTCAAGCCCAGGGACTGGCGGCCTTCGGTCCCCTGCAGGCGGCGGCGCGGCTGGAGAGCAGCAAGCTCTTTGCCCGGGATTTCATGGCCGAGTTCGCCATCCCCCATCCCGATTACCGGGCGTGCCGGTCCAGGGAGGATGTCTGGCAGGCGGTAAAGGAACTGGGCCTGCCAGTGGTTCTCAAGGCCGACGGGCTGGCCGCCGGCAAGGGGGTCATTATCTGCCAGGGGGAGGGTGAGGTTGAGAGCGCCCTGGGTCAGTTTTTCGATGACCGGGCTTTCGGCGATGCCGGGCTGGTCCTGTCGGTGGAGCAGTGCCTGGTGGGGACCGAAATCTCCGTGTTTGCTCTGTGCGATGGTGACAATTTTTGTGTGCTGGGGACCGCCCAGGACTACAAGCGGGCCTACGACGGCGACGCCGGTCCCAATACCGGAGGCATGGGGTCCATTGCCCCCTCGCCGCTGGCCACACCGGAACTGATGGATGAGATCGAGCGAACGATCCTGGGGCCTACCCTTGAGGGTATGCGGCGCCGGGGATCGCCCTACGTGGGTTGCCTCTATGCCGGGCTGATGATCGTGGAGGGCCAGCCTTACGTCATTGAGTTTAACGTCCGCATGGGGGACCCGGAGACGCAGGTGGTGCTGCCCCTGCTGGATACGCCCCTTTACCCGCTCATGGTGCAGGCCCTCAGTGGCGGTCTGCCCGATAGGGTGCCCACTAAGCCGGGGGCGGCGGTGGCGGTGGTGATCGCCTCCGAGGGCTATCCGGGCCGTTATGCGAAGGGCCAGCCCATTACCGGCCTGGATCGTTTGGATGAGGATGTGCTCGTGTTCCACGCCGGCACCACCACCAACGATAAGGGGGCGCTGGTGAGCAGCGGAGGACGGGTGCTGAGCGTGGTCGGTCTGGGCGGGGACATCCCCGGCGCGGCCCAGAGGGTTTATGAGAACATTGAC
>JADFNF010000101.1 GCA_022563485.1 Fidelibacterota bacterium
CCTGAACAGTGAGATGACGTAGGTGGCCAAGGCGAGGTCCCGGACTTCACGAGTCCCGACGAGGGTAATGGCCCGTGAGACGGTGTCAATTTTCGAGGGAAAACCGTAGAAGGAGCTGTTGACCAGCTTGAGCAGACGGGCGGTGAGGTTGGTGTCTTCTCCAATGATCAGGGCAATTTGATCCATGGAGTTGTTGCCGTTGACCGCCTCGTTCAGCCGGGTGAAGACGGCGGGCAACGAGGCGAGGCCCCGGATATTTTTTACCAATGACTGGGGAGATTCGGTTAGTTGCATGCTAATCGTTCTCGCGGCGGACCTGGTTGATAACGGCCAAACGATATAATTCGTCGATCATCGGGTGCTTACGATCGGTGTGTCGAAACAGGTCTTCCAACTGTTCCTCCGCCCGGTGCAGTTTCTGGGGATTCAGCGTCGACATAACGGCAGCTGTCAATTCGTTCTGCGAGACCCCCTCAACATCCACGACGATGATCCCCTGGCGCTCCAGTTGGTCCCGGTTGTGATCGGACAGCTCAGTACCAGCGGGAAGCAGTGAGGTGCCATGCAGGTCCTGTACGGCCTCGGCCAACACCATTCCGGGCCTGATATCATGAATGCTGATCTTGCCCATGTCCACCCTCCCTCAAACGTGTTGCCGAATTTCCGTGACCCCGTTGATTATAAATGTAAGACAGTTTCGTTAGGCAACGTTTAACATACATTGATTCCGCAGAGATATTCAAGAGATATTGATACGCTATCGATATATACGTATTAACTAAATTCATGCTGTTCTTCCCGTCGGCATATATATTAAGTCCGGTGGTCCACCTTTGGCGTGATAGCGCTCACACGGTGTGATCTAGCGCACATTATGGCCGGAGGGCGGTGGGGGCAGAGGATTGCCGGTGGCTCAAAATACTTTGCGGGTCGGGTGGTACTGGTGATTAGATTTACAAACGCGACATGAGAGGATGCCCTTGTTTTTTACCTTAGCCAACCGATGGATTTCTGCTGCGTCCAGAGCCGCCGGAATACTACTACTGACCACCCTGCTCTTGGCCCAGGTGTCCGGCCCGCGCAGCGAATATTACCGCGACGAGGAGGCCTTCAAGCGTGGGATCAAGCTCTTTCCCTTTGAGATTCACGAAGACGACTATCTGAATGTGGAATACGATGACTTCGGCTTCGTGGGACGGCTGCGGTGGTACAGTCGCGAAGACCAGATTCTGAAGACCCGCACCTACACCTACTGGCCCGATGACAACTCCGTCAAGCGGATGCTGGAGTTCACGCCCGACAGCCTGATCTTGCGAGAGCTGCTGTTTGGGGATGAGCCGCGGTCCCGGGAACTGATCGCCTTCATCTACGGGGTGGATTTTGTGTCCGATTTTCGTGACCGTTTCACGGAGGTGATCTACGACACGGCCCAGATCGCGGTGGCCTATAAAATCATGAGCACCCAGGGCAACCTGATTGGCGCCATCTTCCTGGACTATGATTCTTTGGGCTACCTGGTGGGCGAGACGTGGTTCCGGGGCGATGATATGCGGCGAGTGCGTGAGTTCCAGTACGTCTTTCACCGGGATACGGGGGAGCAGGAGGTGATCGAACGAGGGAGTGAGGGCCAGGTGGTCAGTCACGTGCGCATCACGGACCCCCACCGGGTTTCCGCCGGGGAGCTCAATCTGGACATCATCGAGCCGCCGGACTCGCTGCAGGTTGATCCTCAAGATTCCACACCCGGTGGTGATCGGGGGCCGGACGCACCCTAGCGGCTACGGGCTGGACTTATGCCGCCCCTTACCCGTAGATTAGCCTCGAATTGGGACCAGGCAATATTCTTTAGTCAAACCGAGGAAAACCGATGAACGGAAACCGACAGTTGCACATCGCGCCAATCGCCGCACTTTTGCTGGTGAGTACCCTGTGGGGGCAGGGGGTGCCACCGGCTACCCTGGTGACCATCCCCACTGCCGGGACCCTGCAGAGGGGCGAATACGAGGTTGAAATCCTCATGCAGACCGGCGGCGGAATCCTGGGCCGGTTAGGGGTGGGCTTTACCGACCGTTTCTCGTTGGGCATGAGCTACGGGGTCAATGCATTCATCGGCGATGCGAAGCCCAGCCTCAACCGCCTGACGCCCGAAGCCCAGCTCAAATATCGTGTCCTGGATGAAACCTACAGCCTGCCGGCCCTGGTCCTGGGGGTGGACACCCAGGGCCGGGGCAAGTTCTGGGAGGCCGAGATCGACGTTGATTCCCTTACGGGCGAACCGCAGCTCAAGATGGCCCGGTATGATGTGAAGGCTATTGGCGTGTACCTGGTGGTCAGCAAGAACTGGCAGGTCCTGGGTAACTTCGGCAGCCACCTGGGGGTGAGCAAGAACTTCCTGGAGGAGGACGACAGCGATGACGACTTCAACCTGTTCGTCGGGTTCGACAAGGAGCTCAGTCCCACCACCCTGGCCTTCGTGGAATTCAACTTCGCACTGGACGATAACCATACCGATGATTATGATGTCCGTGACCCTGCGGTTTTCAGGAAAAGCCTCGCTAATCTCACGATAGGCCAGGGTAAGGGCTACCTGAATGCCGGACTGCGTTTTACGGTGAGCCCGAACCTGCATATCGAGATCGACTTCAATGACATCATCCAAAACAAGGGCCAGGTGAAATATTTCAGCCGGGAGTTGAAGATCGTTTACCTGGACTTCTTTTAAGGGTGTTAAGCAGCGGGCCGCTGATGAAGGGGCGGATGGGTTCGACCGCAGGCACGGGCCTGCTGCTGCTGGGCCTGTGGGGGGCGTTGGCCGCCGGGAAGCCTGAACGTCTGGTCCGGACAGGCCCTGGATGGGATCCATAAGGGAAAGATCACCGATGGGAAGAGTATCATCGTCCTGTACTGGGGTGAGAAGTATCTGGCGGGGGAATGGAATCCCTAGTTTAGAGTTACAAGTTCAAAGTTGTCAATTTACCTGAGAGATCACCCACCACAACAGATGATGGACAGCGCACAGGTTGCTGAGTTGAAGCCCTTTATCGGGCAGGCGGCTGCGGACCTCGGTTTCCTGAAGGTGGGCTTTGCCCGGCCCGAGGGGCTGGAGCAGGAGGCCGGTGATCTGGCGCAATGGCTGACCGAGGGCCGTCACGGCACCATGGACTGGATGGCCCGGCGGCAGGCCGAGCGGAAGGACATCGAGGCCTATTACCCGCCGGTGAAAACGATTGTGGCCCTGGCCATGAACTACTTCACCAAGCCGCCTGAAGGCACTGCTACTGCCACTGCCACTATTCCGCCCCGCTGGTCCAACTACGCCTGGGGGGACGATTACCACCGGCTGATCAAAAAACGGCTCAAGGCCCTGTTGGGGTCCATCACCGCCGCCTATCCCCAGGTGGGCGGCATCGCCTGTGTGGACACCTCGCCGGTGATGGAGAAGGTGTGGGCCGGGCGGGCTGGGCTGGGGTGGCAAGGAAAGCACACCAACCTCATCACCCGGGAGGGCGGGTCCTGGGTGTTCCTGGGGGAGCTGCTGCTGGACGTGGCGCTGGCACCCGATCCCCCCTTCGAGCAGGACCTGTGCGGCAGCTGCACCGCCTGCCTGGACGCCTGTCCCACCGGTGCTCTGGACCAGCCCTACCAGATCGACGCCCGCCGGTGCATCTCCTACCTGACCATTGAGCACCGGGGAACTTTCAGTGCGGAGCAGGCCCAGATGCTGGGGGGCTGGATCTACGGCTGTGACATCTGCCAGGAGGTGTGCCCCTGGAATATCACGTTCGCCCGGCCCACGTCTGAGGAGGCCTTTTCGCCTCGGGAGTTCATCACCACCGCCGGCTGGGACGACTGGGCCGAGCTGAGCCGGGAACAGTGGGATGCCCGGCTGCGGGGCAGCGCGGCGCGGCGGGCGGGATATGAAGGACTTAAGCGGAATATCCAGGCGCAGGGGGCCTCCGATGGGGCGGAACTGTAAACATCACCACTTCCGCACCCTACGACAGGTTCAGAGTGACCTGCGAGCGTTAGGGATCGCCGCGTGCCGTAAAGGTGAACCTCGCGGGCGCCTTTTGGCCAAAGCAGTTGACAAGCTGAGAGGGCGCCTCTAATTTATCCGTGAGCTTCCCCTAGAGGGGAGCGATGAAGGATGTGATCATGGCAAAAGTGGGAGTATGCCTTTCGGGATGCGGCTACCTGGATGGGGCCGAGATATTTGAATCGGTGGCTACCCTGTATCACCTGGAGCGGGCCGGGGCCGAGATCCTGGCCATGGCGCCGAATATTGATCAGGTCGAGGTAATCAACCATATGACCGGTGAGGTGATGAGCGGGGCGTCCCGCAACGTGCTGGTCGAAGCATCCCGCATTGTCCGGGGCCAGATCGTGGATCTGGCCGAGCTGGCAGCCGAAGATATGGACGCCCTGATTTTCCCTGGCGGGTCCGGCGTCGTCAAGAACCTTTCCAGCTATGCCGTTGACGGCACGGATTGCCAGGTCCATGATGAGGTTCACCGCCTGGTGCGGGAGATCATCGCCGCCGACAAGCCGCTGGGGGTCATCTGTATCGCCCCGGCCATGCTGGCAAAAATCCTGGAAGGGAGCGGGGTCAACACCAAGCTGACTATCGGCAACGATGCCCAGACCGCCCAGGATATCGAGGAGATGGGTACGACCCACATGGTCTGCGGGGTCACCCAGCACCTCAGCGACAGTGCCAACAAGATCGTCTCCGCCCCCGCCTATATGCTGGCCGGCAAGATCGGCGAAGCCTGGGACGGCATCGGGGGCCTGGTGGACGAGATTCTGGCCATGACGGATGCCTGAGAATGGCGGGTTCACGCCGGTCCTGAGTGTGGGAGAACTGCCCCAGGGCAGCCAGCGCATCATCATGTTGAATGACGGGCGCTACCTAGCCCTCTTTCACCTGTCCCGGCAAGGGGCCTCCAGGGGGGGAAGCGGGATCTATGCCCTGGATAACCGCTGCCTGCATCGGGGGGGGGCCATCGGCGCTGGTGTTGTGACTGACGGCACGGTTGCCTGCCCCTGGCATGGGTGGATATTTTCGATTGCTGACGGACGTTGCGTGGATAATGCGGCGGCGTGTCTTAAGACTTATCCAGTAAGGATTTATAACGGGGAAATACAGGTGGACCTTGGAGACAGTTGACGAGCTGCTTAAATCTTTTTCGGGCACGACACCTCTGTTCCCGTTGCCGGGATTTGTATTTTTTCCCAAGACAGTCCAGCCGTTCCATATCTTTGAGCCGCGCTACATCGATCTGGTGAACGATTGCATGGCCGGTGAACATCTGGTGACCATCCCGCTCCTGAAAGCGGGAGGAAACGGCGAGGATGAAGGGGCGCGCCCCTTCCATGGGATCGCCACCATGGGCTATATCAACCAGGTCCAGGAGCTGCACGACGAACATTCCCGAGGCGAGCAAGTGTACAACATCCTCGTGACCGGACTGGTCAAGGTGGAGATCGCTGAAGTGGAGTCCGAGAAAGCCTATCGCCGAGGGGCCGTGACACCCCTGCCGGAGTTTGGCCAGGTGACGGATGCTCAGACGAAGCAGAAGAGCATGCTGCGCACGTTTCGACAGATCCTGGAAAAGGCCCAGGCCGCCCATAACCTGGAGCTGCTGATGGGGGAGAAGGTCCCCATTGAGATGGTGACCCACATTATCATCAGTGCGCTGCCCATTGCGGCTGAGGAGAAGCAGAAAATGCTGGAGCTGCAATCTTTGGAGCTGCGGATCAATATCCTGCAGAATTTCCTGGATAGGGGCCTGAGCACGATGGGTACGATCGGTCAGTTCAAGCCCATCCTGCCGACGCACCCGCTGTGGAATTGAAGAGTTTCGGGTTGCGGGTTGGGAGTTTCGAGTTCCCGCACCGGGCGATCAGCGATCAGCCGTCAGCCGGAGAGATTGCCACATCCCGAGAGGAACATCGGGGCTCGCAATGACCGGAAGGAGTGCTGGCTGATCCGTCCGCGAGGTGCCTCCGGGCCTGTACATTGCCCGGCTAGTGACGGCGGTATACACCAAGTCCATCAAGCTCGTCCTGTTAAAGTAAAACGTCACCCTGAGGCCCTCGAAGGGTGGTGGTGCTAAAGTAGGGGTTTAAAATCGGTTCTGCCCCGTCGCACTTCGAGAGCCTCAGTGCGACGAGCGTCCTTCGGCAAGCTCAGGGAATGCCTCATCACGACGTATAATGATCTGCTGGGGGTCATTCGTCGTCGTCGATCCACCGCACGTCGATGCTGCCCAGCCCCACCGATGCGTTGATTCGCAGGGTGGGCCGGTCCGAATCGAAATCCTGGGTCCGGTACCGCCCCCGGTCGAGCTGGATCATGCCGCGGGTGTTGACGGAGGAGAGAAAACTTTCCTCGGCCTCCAGTTCCACCCGGTAACCCCGAGGGATTCGCAGCGTAACGCTGCCCAGCCCCACATTGATGTCGATGCGCATGTCCCGGAGTTCCTCACCGCTGAAGTCCAGATCGGCCGATCCCAGGCCGGTGTCGAAACTGAGCCGGGTTGCCCGAGCGTTGGACAGGTGTCTAGCCGTCAGTTCGCCGAGGCCGTTGTCGACTGAGAGCCGACGCAAGCGGGTGCGGTTGAGCGTAGAGAAATCCAGAGTCGTCTCACCGAGACCGTTGTCCAGGGATAACTCTTTTACCTGCAGCTCCCCGAGATCCAAGCTAGCTTCGCCAAACCCGCACGAAAAGTCGATCTTGAGAGGCACGCGGGTAGTAAAGTAGAGCTCACTTTCCGGTGAATCCATGCCGTTATCCCTGAAGGCATGGCCCCATCCCCGACGGCGGCTCTCGGTGACCAACCGGAAGCGAGCCGTGCTGCCTCTGACCTCATAGGTTGTGCGGGGACGAATGGTTTCCTCGTTGTACTGGACGTAACCGGTAACCGCCTTGGCCGGATTGCCCCGTTCCACCCGGATTTCGCCGAACCCGAACTCGATAACGATTTCCAGGACTTCCACATTCTCGGCCAGGGACTCGTCGATGGTCAGGATGGTGCGGTTATCCCTGGCCCAGGCGAAGGTCGTCAGCAGGCAGAGAGCAGCGGTTGGCCATGGGCTGTTGCGCATAGAAACTCCTTAGAGATCAAGAAACCTTAAATAGAGCACCCAGTCCTGTGCCGCGCCTGAGAGGGGCTTGAAAATTTCGAGGGGGGTATCCTCGTCCCCGAGCGAAAGTCCCACGCTGTGGAAGCCGCCTGACCGCACGTCGGCCAAGTAGCTGCCCAGAAAGAGGGCCTCGGAGCTGTCCCAGCTGTTCCCGAAAGGCCACACCCGGGTGTAAATATCATT
>JADFNF010000102.1 GCA_022563485.1 Fidelibacterota bacterium
CTCACGTTCCTGGCCGGTGTCGATCCCTGGTCAATATCATCCACAAAAAGCACAGCTCCAGGGGGATCACTGATCACATCCAGCATGGCGGGTCGTAAGGTGGCGCTAGCCGCAGTGGCCGGCCCGGCTACCAGCTCCACACCCGTGATCTTTCTAGCGGCAGCACCCATCCCTTCGGTCAGCACAATATCCACCTCGCCACGGGTATCATAGGAGGCGGTGCGGACCACCTCGCCGCTTTGCACGTCAACAATCCGCATCTCGATGGTCCAGGTGCTGCCCACCTTGCCGATGGAACCGGCCAGCATGAACTGGGCGCCAAGCAGCTGCCCGATCTCCACCGCGCACTCATCGGAGGTGCAGCCGGTCAGTTGGAAGTCCTGTTCCAGCAGGATCTGCTGCATCAGGCCGCGCTCAATGATGCGGTACGTGCCCAGTTGGGTGAGGTTAGTCCGCAGCCGGTTGGACAGGGCGGCTACTTCCTGGGTGGAGATGCCAAAGCCGTCAAACTCCAGGACGGCCAGGGTGGGTTTCTCCTGGGCATACAGCAGCCTCGCCGCGGAGAGGATGATAAGTAGCCATTTACTCTTCATTGCTACGGTTATCTAATCTGCAGAGAGGGTCATCCTGTGATCAGTCTGGATACTGCTGTAGTGCCAACAATACGTTTCGGGTGTACCTCATCCTTTTACTTCAATACTACCCCCGCCGTTGGTGGGGTCCTTTCCAGTATCAAGAATCGAGTATCCACTATCGAGCATCCAGCTTAATTTAATAAAAGCCCCGCATCCTGTGGGACTATGGCATTACTTCAGCAGCAGCATCTTCCGGGTTCTGATGGTCCTATCGGCTTGGAATACAGCGAAGTAGACCCCTGATGCGAGGTTCGCGCCCCGGCGGTCCCGGCCATTCCAGACCACCTGGTGGTAGCCCATGTCCCGCCAGCCCTGATCGAGGATCACCAGTTCGCGGCCCAGTAGATCATAGATTCGCAGTGAAATACGTGCCGGCCGGGGCAGGGCATATTCGATGGTAGTGCTGGGATTAAAGGGATTGGGGTAGTTCTGCGACAGGGCGAACTCCTCTGGCAGGGCAGCGAATATCTCCTCCACCGCCGCCAGCGCCCAACCGGCGTCACCGGCCACTACTTTGAGGTGGTAGGGAAACTGTTCGCGGTAGTCGGTCAGTGTTACCCGCACTTCTGCGTCAAGTAAGTCATACTGCTTGCGCAACAGCAGGTCTACCAGCAGGACAGCTGTATTGGCCGGCAGCTCACCTGATAGCCGCGGTGTCAGTTCAACCGGTCCCCGCTCACCCTTGATGCGCATACCCAGTTCCCAGATCCCATTGGCCACATCAAGGTCCCGGATGTCGGTTGTAAAACGGGGCAACCGGTCGCCCCACTCGGGCCGCTCCATAGCCAGGGAGACGTACCCATCGACGTATGGCGGCTCCGGATTGTCGAACCGGTCCAGTGATTCCGTGGCTCCGGCCAGTCGACCAATGATACTGCCGTTATCGGTATAGGTCCGTCCTTTCAATTTTAACCGCAGCAGCCAACCATCGGGGTCCCACCAGGCCACCTTGGCAACAGCGCCGGGAGCCGCAATGGCGCTCAAAGTAATGATTCGATCATCGGTGGCAGATCGATTGTAAACGATATAACCACCCCAGGGCTTCAGTGTGGTGACCACATTAGGCGCTGCCGGCCACCACCCTTCACCATTGATACCGTAGGTGAATGGGCCGTGAAACAATCCCTGGTCCAGGTCGATGGAAATGGGAAAGGGATAGGGTGTGCCAATGATGTTCCAGCCCGGTTTAAGGGTGATTAGGAAGCTTTCCAAGTCGTTGGTCTGTCCGGCGCCCACCGCGAAGACCAGGCCATCTTGCACCCGCTGGTTAATCCAATATCCATCGCCCGGATTCAATATGCTGGGGTTCTCCTGATAGGCTCCGGCCTGATACCCGAATACCTTCCAGGTGGTCTCGGACTGGGCGCCTAATTCGTCCGCGATTGTATTGCTCAGCTGCGGCAGCGCAAGATCGGCGGGAATGGAAAACAGCCGCCATTTCTCCTCGGGAATCCCCTGTGGAAAGGCGCTCTGGGCACCCAGTGCGGTGGTAAGGGCGCCACTGCCAAACTCGACAGCCACATAAAAGGTATCCGTAGTGGCTTTGTTTACCTGGGGATCCGTGGCCGATACATACCAGACCACGCCATTCAGGGTTACCTTATCCTGCGTGATCAGGCCGGTATAAATATTCCCACTGTTGGTCATCGTAACGTTCTGGAAAGCGCCGCTGCCGACTTTAAAGAATAACTTTGCCGCCGGCGCGGCCCCGCTGCGGTCCGTGATCGTAGCGCTTACGGTTATTTCCTGCCCTGCCGTCACAACGGTCTCCGGTGTCATTGCCAGGTCTTGTATGGCCGGCGCCTGGGTGTCGGTAGTGGTGAAGGTAGTATCCCGGCCGGGGATGCCGCCCCGCTCGTTGGTAGCCACCACCCGGTAGTGATAGAGGGCATCCGGGACCAGGTCCTCCAACAGGGCAGTTACCAGCTGGGGACTGTCGCCGGTAATAAGATCCGGTACGGAAACGCTGTTGCCATAGGCAGCCGTGGGTCCATAATCGAACCGCACAGAGGTAGGCTGTTTATTGGGATTGACCATGGCCTCCAACAGGGCGGTAGTATCGGAAATCTCCGCCGGTGAATCGGACAGCAGCTCAGGCGCCGATCCCGCCGGCAAGGTGCGGAAAGTCTGCTCGCTGCTGTACTCCGGTGGCCCGGCGATATTCTCAGCCCTAATTCTAAAGAGATAGGTCGTGTCCGGCAAGAGGCCTGTGGCCGGTGCGCTCACGGTTACCGGCGCCAGACCAGCGGGCAATGGATTTTCGAGTGCCGTCTCATTGCCGAAGGAATTGGTCAAGCCGTACTCGAACGCCACGTTAGTCGTAAAGTTATTTGGATTGACCGTCCCGTGAAGGGTGGCGGACGAGTCGGTTTGATCGCTGGCGGCAGTGGCCACCGGCTCAGGCAGGCTGCCCACACCGGAGATGGTCCCCGACCAAAACTGGCTGAAGCTGGTGATATTTGGAAAGGTGGCGGGCATAGCCTCTTGCCGGCCATCAATATACAAGCGCAATTCTCGGGTGACCGCATCCCGGACGCCGGCCAGGTAGTGCCACTGTCCATCGGCCACGTTCAGGTTGGCCCGGACAAAATTTACCACGTGGTCCGGATCGATAAAGGCGAAACGCACATCGGTGCCGCCCAGGCTGCCCAGCTGGTAACCACCTTAGCCCAAATCCCATCCTGTCCAATTCCGCCAGCACCCGATTGGGGCCATCACACAGCCCCCGCTCGTAGTTGGCAATATCATCACGTGAGCAGTCGAAGCGCTTCCCGAAAACCGTTTGAGTCTCCCCAAGGTGTTCCCTGATTTGCTTTAGCCGGTTACCGATCTTTGTCGATCAGGCCGTTAATGTTTCACCCGGAGCCGCCAGCTCGTAAGCGTTGATGAGAAGCTCCAGGTCTTTGAAAGCCTCATCGAAGCTGCTGACAACCTCTGCTCCCTGCCGGACAGCATTATGGAATGCTTCCAGCTCGGCCAGATAGCCATTGTCATCGAACTGTTTCACCTCATCGGCCTGGCTCCCCACGCTGATGATCAACCGGTTATTGTCGAGGGAAAGGCTGCCTTTACTGCCCAGAATGACCAGGCGGTCCTCATGTTGACCAATGGCTGAAAAATACCTGCTGTAGGTGCCGGTCAGGCCTCCGGGAGCCGTGAAATGCATGCTGAGACTGTCGATGGCGCCGATGGCCGGATTGCCAGAGGCTACCTGGGCTGCCACAACTTCGACCTCCCCGAACAGCATGCGCAGAGCTGCCATATCATGGACCCCAGAATCTGTGACAAAACCCCCAGGGTACTGATGAGTGAGCCGCCAGGGGGTGGCATATTTGCTGGACGGGTCTATATGCGCCATGCCAATATAATGAGCAGCGTAGGGCCTCCCGATAGTGCCGCTTTCCAGCAGTTGGGCAGCAGTAATTAGAGCCTGGCGGTAGCGAAAATTTTCTGCCACCATCATAACCAGATTCGGGTAGGCTCCAGTTAACCGAATCATTTTCCGGCCCTGCTCTAGATTGGCCGCCAGCGGCTTTTCCACCAGCACATGCTTGCCTGCAATCAGTGCGGCCTCCGTGAGTTCGAGATTGAGATCAATGGGTGCCGTGATCAGCACAGCCTCAATGGTTTGGTTGGCGAGCAACTGCCGGTAGTCACTGACGACCTCCGCGCCGCCGACAAGGTCCGCGAAGGCCTCCGCCTTGGGCAGACTACGATTGCAGACCATCGGGATGGTGAACTTTTCCGGAATCTGTACCAATGCCGGCCAGTGCAAATCCCGGGCGGCATTACCGGTACCGATGATACCTAAATGGATGGCCGTCAACAGATCATTCCATTAGTTCCGCCAGGTTGATCATCCCGATAAGTTGGCGGGGGCAATTCCAGATTCCCGTGATCATGTTGGGTGTGTTCCCCTCATCATGTCGATAATGAATGCCCAGGGCCCCCGTTTGAGCCCGGCTCCTGGGTTGGAGCCAGTGGAAGCCCCAGGCAAGATTGTGTATTCCAGATTAAATGTTCGGGAAGAGATAGTCAACTATTATTCGGCAGTGCTTTTTATAGGGCGGGAGGAAGCGCTGGGAATTTACCCCCCTCGTCAGTCCTCAGCCGGAATCAGCGTCACTTACCGCGCCTAACTGACACCACAGAAGAATTCAGAATGCCCCACTCATTTTTGTCTAGTAAAATTTAAGAGTGCTTATCCGGCCAACCTAAGACACATGGATTTTCAGTTCATGTACCTCCCGTCGTGCAATACAAAAGGAGGCAGGAAAACGGGGCAGGCTGCCGCCTTTAGCGGTGTACAATTTGGCTAATGGTGACCATTGGTGACCAGTTTTGGTCTTCGTAGGGATAGTTCAGAGGAGGCGCGAATTAAACCTTGGAAACGTAGAGTGTATCGCTAATTTTAAGCTCAAACAGTTCACTCTGCTTTGACGAGGTACACAATTGAGAAATCCAATTACACTACATAACTGCATACGGTTTTCTTTCGCGTGTCTCATGGTATTCGCTACGCGGACCGTCGCATCGGATCCACCATTCTCAGGCACGATCTTCATCGACCCGGACATCATCACCTCATCAGACCCGACCGCATTCCAAAGCGTGTCGTACTCCGGGCAAGCCCTCCGAACGATGTTCGACCGGCGGGTGAATAACTGGATCAATGTCAACGCATACCTGTTCAACGCAAGATTTGACGATGGCCTGACCTTCGAGATTCAGGTTAATCCCGAGTTCGGCGATTCCTCCGCTGCTATGTTGGAGGCGCAGAAGTACGGGGAGGTAATCGGCCGATTGCCGACCACACTTCGAACCGATGTGGCGACCGTGTGGATTCACAAAGGCACTGAGCCATTCGGAGGCGGGAACAACAACCTGCTTATCCACATCGACCAGGCCGATTTGTACACGACAAACGGCATCCTGGAGGAAACATTCGTGCACGAGGCGGCACATACGTCGCTTGACGCGGCTCACGCAGGCGCACCCGGTTGGCTTGCCGCCCAGACCGCCGATGGTGAAGGTGAAGGGCGACCGATGCCAGGCGAGCTCCAGCACCTGGGTGAACTGGTCCAAGTTGTCGGCCACCAGGGTGACCTGCCGCACTTCCAGCCCTAACGTTGGTAGCTGTGCGGCAAGGTAGGAGGAGTTGGTGTCCTGGGTCTCGCCCATGAGCAACTCGGTGCCCACCGCAACGATCTCCGCTCTCACTGTGGGCCCCTCTATGCCGCCAGCATGTATGCCGCCAAGCATGCCCTATGCCGCCCAAGCCTGGCGCGAGTATACCACCAGGTGCGGGGTTGCCCTGCGCCTGGTGGTGGGCCAGCGAAGCATCGACGATGTGCTTACGGTAGAGAAGGAGGCGGTACAGGCCGATACCCTTCTCCTGCTTCAGGAGATCCTGGACAGCTACTTCCCTCCAGGGTTTCCAGGGATTGAGATCCAGGAGGTGCGGCTTCTCAACGTGCGCCCTCCTGATGCCGTGCGAGATGCCTTCGATGACGTTGTCCGGGCACGGGTGGACAAGGAGTCCCGCATCAACGAGGCCCTGGCCTACCAGCAAGCCCAACTTGCCAAGACCAGGCGCGCGGCACAGTAGTGCATGAATGTACCAAGGCTCGTATCGAAAAGGCTACAGGTTTTCCTTAGTTTGGGAGCGTAAAGGCAGATGAAGGCACTCACAATTATCGCGGGACTGCTTGTGTTGACGGGTGTTGGACTGGTCACTCAATCTCTCGTTATAGTTGACCAGACCCAGTTTGGCGTGGTCACTCGCTTCGGTGATATTCAACGGGTTTACAGGAACCCAGGTTTGAAATTTAAGCTCCCCGTCGTGGAGCAGATCACCCGGTTCGACAAGCAACTGCTCAGAGTAGATGTACGGACCGAGTCCATGCCGGACAGAGAGTCCCAGTTCCTGGAGATCGACGCCTACCTTCGGTACCGGATCACGGATCCCAGGAAGTTCTGGACGAGGTTGCGGGACGAGACCACCGCCGCAGGTCGGATAAGCGTCATCGTCATCTCGGAGATCAGGGAAGCGGTAGCCGGCAGCGAGAGGACGGACATCATTGGAGGTGAGCCGGCGGTACTAGAGGACGGCAAAATCATCGTTGTCCGAAAAAAGACTGCAGAGGGTTTGGACACACGAACGGCGTTGATGGAACGGGTCCGAAATAGGTCCGATGCCAACGTGAACGCTGCAGACAAGGACTGGGGCGTTCAGATCGTCGACGTCAAGATCAAGCGGGCGGACTTTCCTCCGAATGTGGAACAGACCGTCTTCAACAGGATGAGGACGGAGCGGGACGTTCAGGCCAAGAGGTTCCGTGCTGAAGGCGAGGAGGAGGGCCTGACCATCACCGCCGACGTTGACCGGGAGGTGACCATCATCACCGCCGAGGCCGACAGGGAGTCCAACCAGCTACGGGGGTGAAGGAGAGGCCGAAGCCATCAGGATCTTCGCCTCGGCCCTGGGACAGGACCCGGAGTTCGTCGCCTTCCGACGGAGCCTGGAGACCTACACCAAGACCCTGACGCAGAATACTACGGTGGTGCTCTCCTCAGAGAGCGACCTGTTCCGC
>JADFNF010000103.1 GCA_022563485.1 Fidelibacterota bacterium
GGTCTCGAAGACTTTAGACTCCCGGTCCATAAGATAGGATGCGATGATCGAGGTGGTGATGTCGCGCAGGCCCAGCAGCAGGAAGAAAAAGATGGGAAACTGTCGAACGGGATCCAAAATAAGAAAGATCATCACCGCCAGCATAATGAATTTGTCAGCAATGGGATCCAGGAGTTTGCCGACGTTGGTAATATCATGGGCCCGCCGTGCCAGATAGCCGTCAAAATAATCTGAGAGGACCGCTAATACAATGATCACCAGGGCCGCGTTCAATTGATCCAGCTCCAATACCCAGATCAGGGGAATGGTGAGCACCACGCGAAAGAGGCTCAGCGCGTTGCTGAAGGTAAAGATGCGGTCGCTTGCTTGGGTCATAAACGGCCCCAAGGGGTCCCGCCCGGCCCGAGGTGACGATGGCCTGGACGCCATTGGCCGTTACGGTAGCTACCCGCCAAGGATAGCCTGCAGGGTTCTTGCGGTGGCCCCTAAATTATCTTCGATGACCCTCAAGGCCGCGCCTCCAGCCTGTTGGCGGGCCTCCTCATCCTCCAGAAAGGTCGCTAAGTGGCGCTGAAACTCATCCCTGGATGCGACGGAGAAGGCACCCCCGTACTGGATGAGCTGCTCGGCCTCGTGACTTCGGCTGTACCGGGGACCGAACAGCACCGGGATCCCGGCGGTGGCCGGTTCCATCACGTTATGGACGCTACTGCCGAATCCACCCCCTACGTAGGCCAGTATGCCGCGGCTGTAGAGCTCGGCGAGGTAGCCGATTCCGTCAATGATCAATACTTGATCGTCACGAAAGCGCCCTAACCGCCGTCCATAGCGGTCCCAGGAGATACCCGCGGCCGAGAGTTGACGGCCGATGGCGTCAACGACTGCCGACTCGGGCTCGTGGGGGGCCCACAGCACCCGTATGCTGCTATCGGCGCGTAATCTCTCCAGCAACGGCGGGATAATCATCTCTTCATCTTCCTTGTGGAGACTACCCAGGACCACGACGCGCTCGTTCCCGTTGCGGTGGATGATGCTTCCCCGATGGTTCCGCTCCCTGACCCGGTCGTAGCGGGGATTCCCGAGATTCTTGACCACGGTGGAGGTGCGATCGCTCAGGATGGCATTCACGCGGTGGTGGTCGGCCTCCGAGACTGTATAGATGTACCGGATTGCCCCATAAATGTGCTTGTAGAAATTGGAAATGACCGGCCACTGTTTGGTGCTGCCGGGGACGATACGGGCAGCAAACAGGGTGGTGGGAATGCCAGCCTGCTGACAGGCCCAGATGAGGTTGGGCCATATATCGTAACTGGTGAATACCACGCGATGAGGTCTCAGGAGCCGCAGAAGGCGCCGCATGACCCAGGGAAAATCCAGGGGCAGGTAGAACTTGAAATCGACGGCATCGTGGTCGCAGTTTTCGTACCCGGAGGGCGAAAAGAAACTGACCACAATGATGCTTTCGGGGGAGACTTCCCGCAACCCCTCGATGACGGGCCGGGTCTGCTCGTATTCACCGTGAGAGGCGACATGGAACCAGTACAAAAGGCCGAATCGATGATACAGGGTCTCCCGGAAATGGGCCACCCGGCGGAGGGTCCTCCGGCGGCCACGGAGCCCCCGCCGGATCTTCCGGTTGATCAGGACCAAGGAGTAGGCTGCCATCACCATGAACGGGAGGATCAACAGGTTATAGACCAGCCGCCAGACCCAGCGCATCAGGCCCACCCCATGATCCGGTCGATGCTCACCCCTACCTGGTCGACCGTCGTACCCGTAAGGCAATATTGCTCCTGGCGATAACATGACCGGCGGCCGTTCTGGCTGCACGGCCGGCACCATAAGGGAACCTCATGAACCTGGGAGGCTGGGTTATGGGTGTGGGCGCCGGTCTCTCGGGAAGTGGGTCCCAGGATCATCACCACCGGGACCCCCAGGGCTTCGGCTGCGTGGACGAGTCCGGTGTCCGAACCCACCACGCCGTGACTGCGGGACAAGAGCGCCAGGGCTTCGGCGAGGCGCGTTTTTCCCTTCAAGTTCGTGACCTTGGTCCCGTCCAGCGAACGGGCGATTTCGTCGCAAATTGTATCGTGGGGGCCGCCCAGCAACACCACCCGGCCGAGGTGGCTCGCCAGGCGCTGACCGAACAGCTCGATATAGCGTTCTTTAAGCCATGATTTTTGGGGCCAGGCGGCGCCGGGGACACACGCCAGGTAACCGGGTTCCAATCCGTAACGACGAAGGACTTCCATTGATTCATCCGCACCCAAGGACATGCGGGGCTGGCGCTCCTTGGCCGGGAGGTCGAGTCCGGCATAGCGCAGGTACTCATTCACGACTGAAAAGTCCGGTGGAAAGCGATTGATCCAAAGGTTGAACAGCAGCCACCGCTTAAGGCGGGGTTTACGGTAGACGCGCCGCTGGGCCTCCGGAAAGAACCGTCTGAGCAGCTTGCTGCGGAGGGAATCGTGGAGGTCGAGGACCAGATCATAGTCAGCCTGGGCCAGCTCCCGGGCGTAAGCAGGCAACCGGGTGGCCTTCATGGCGGCAGGAAAAGGGATGACCCGCTCGGGCGGCGGATCGAAATGGCTCACCAGGGTCTGGAACTGTTCATGCACCAGATAGTCGAGGGTAAGATCGGGATAGGTTTGTCGTAGTGCGTTGATCACCGGTGCCGTAAGAATGATATCGCCCATGGAGCTGAACCGGATCACCAGCACCCGGGTCACCGGTTACCAGGACCGTTGGGCATTGAAGTGGACCACATTGACCAGGGAGGCCTTATAGTCGGACTCGGGGAACGCCTCCAGGGCTGCCAGGGCCGCCTGACTGAAGTGCTGGATGCGATCTTCGGCATACTCGATACCGCCGCTCGCCTCAATGACCCCTCGCAATTTGGATAGTTCGCCTCTTCGGCTGTGGGATTTCAGAACCCGCAGGTACCGGCGGCGCTCGTGAGGTTCCAGCTGCTTCAGCGCGTAGAGCAGGGGGAGGGTACGGAGATTCCTTTTGACATCAAAGGCCACCGGCTTACCCACGGATGTCTTATCCCCCACCAGATCGAAGAGGTCATCCTTGATTTGAAAGGCAATGCCAAGATTCTCTCCATAGCTCCTGAGATTTTTCCATTGCGCCTCATCGTCGGTAGCCGTGATCGCCCCCAGCTCGCAAGCCGTGCCGAACAGACTGGCGGTCTTGCCCCGGACCATCTGGTAGTAGATTTCCTCAGTCATGCCGCCCAGGAGCGCCCGTTCCAGCTGGAGGATTTCCCCGCTGCTGAGCTGCTCAGCAGTTTTGGCCAGCACTTCCAGTGCACGAAAATCCCGTAGACGGATCATATAGCTCAACGCCTTGGACAGGAAATAATCCCCGATGAGGACGGCCTTCTTGTTGTTGAACACCCGGCGAATGGAGGGCCAACTGCGGCGCAGGTCGGATTCATCCACCACGTCATCGTGGATCAGGGTCGCGATATGGAGGAGTTCGACCAGGGAGGCGGCCTTCATGCTGTTCAGATTAGCCTGCCCGCACAGGTGGGCCGAAAGGATCGTGAGGATCGGCCGCAGGTGCTTGCCCCGGTTGCGCAGGATGTAGCGCACCATGGTATTGACCATCCGGACTTCCGACCGGAGAGCATGTTCAAACTCTTTCTGAAAAAGCTTGAGATCTTCGACGATGGGGGCCACGATCTGGCTGAGTTGAACCTTCACCGCGAGAACTTACTGGCAGCTTTCGGGCAAATCAAGTGAGCTCGGCCGGTTGGAAAATCTTGGAGATCAGGATGGACAGTTCGTAGAGCAACAGGAGGGGCACCGCCATCATCACCTGGCTCAGCGGATCAGGAGGGGTCAGGATCGCGGCTAAAACCAGGATCGCTACTAGGGCGTACCGCCGGTAATGCCGCAGAAAGGCCGGTGTCAAGAGGCCAATGCGCGTGAGAATCAGGGAAATGACCGGAAGTTGAAATACCAGACCGGCGGCCAGCATCATCCAGGTCACGTAGCCCAGGTAAGCGTGAATGCTGTAGTTGTTCTCCACCAGGTCGCCCCCCAGGGAAGCAAAGAATCGGAGGCTGAAGGGCAGAATGATCATATAGCCAAAGGTTACGCCGGCCAGAAAAAAAGACGTACCGAACAGCACCACCCCGATGGTCGTCCAGCGGGTGCTTTTCCCCAGGGCCGGATTGACAAACCGCCAGATCTGGTAGAGCACCACCGGGCTGGCCAGTACCAGGCCGGTCATCAGGCTTGATATGAGGTTCACCATGAACATGTCGGACACCTTCAGCGCCTGCAGAACCACCGGTTGGTCGAGGTTCAAGGCCGGTGCCGTGAGGAAGCCGACGACCAAGTCGATCTTGATGAAGGCGAGCACGGCGAATAGGACGATGGCCGCTAAGGCCTTCAGTATCCGCCAGCGAAGCTCCTCAAGGTGCTCCAAAAAGGACATCTCATTGGGATCCCCCTTATGGTTGATAGGTGGAATTTCCCCTGAGGCTTCCTCGGGTGGTTGATCGGGGCTGGCCAGGTTTTTTTCTACCATATCAGCCCCGGCCCAAAATGCCTGGACCTTGGACAATGCGGCGTTTGCGTCCGGGTTGGTCGAAGTTGCGGTCAGTGGTCGATGCTAGTGAGAGAGTGTCCATCAGCTTTCATAAAGGTATGCTGTTTAGTACGTTCAGGGGGTCAGGGACCGCCTTTCAGAGGGCGCCTCAGTGGAGAGTAGGTCCAGATGATTCCTGCCGGCGCCGGCAGTCAGAAATCACCCTGAGAGACTGATCCACCGGACCAGGCGCACCAACATGCTACAGGTTCACGATGGGATGATCCCACGGGGATCCCTTCGGGACAGCCCGAGGGGCAGATTACCCGAAGATGCGGCTGAAGCTGGCGTAATCATGAATCGTGAGGCGACGACCGTCACGTTCCATCAAACCCCGGGCCTCGAGATGTTTTAGCATGCGAGAGACGGTTTCCCGGCTGGTACCGGCCATATTGGCGATATCCTGCTGATAGGGCAATTTTCTGATGACCACCTCCCCCATCTTGAAAGTGCCCATGTCCTCGGCGATCCGATGCAGGGTGATGCCGATGCGGTGTTCGGCATCCGACAGGGAAAGGGACTTGATCTGCTCGTCGGATTTCCGTAGCCGCAAGGTCATCTCCCTGAGGAGCTGGATGGAGATTGACGGGAAACGGCTCAAGACATCCAGGAAATCGCGGCGTATGAGATTGAACAGGACCGTGTCTTCCAGGGCCATCACGTTTGCCGAACGTCCCTGCCCATCCAACAAGGCCATTTCACCAAAAAATTCCGAGGGACCGAGCAGGGCGAGGATCACTTCGCGTCCATCCTCGTTCAGCCGGGTGATTTTGACGCTGCCCGATTCGATAATATAGAGTGTATCGGCCTGAGCCTCCTCGATGACGATCATGGTGTTTTTAGTGAAGGTGCGACGGACAGTCATCCCCATGATGACGTCCAGACTTTCATCGTCCAGTTCGGTGAAGATGGGCACCTCACGTAAAATGCTCACTCCGGGTGGCGAAACCATAGCAAAAACTTATATTAACATTACCACGTAGGCAAATCTAATCGTACAGGAAACGTTATTTGCTAAAGCGAAGGTTGAGGGCTAATTTTCGGGCTACAAAAGAAGGACCAGACAGGCAACTATGGATCGACACGCATCAACCATCAAGCGGCATCGCCAGTCGCTAAAACGCCGGGAGCGCAACCGGGCCGCCCGTTCCAGAGTCAAGACTTACATCAGGAACGTGGAGGAAGCCACCACCCAGGAAGCGGCCGAAACGGCCCTGAAAGACGCCATCAAGGTTTTGGATACCTCGGCGGGTGCAAAGATTACCCATCCCAACAAGGTGGCCCGCATCAAATCCCGCCTGACCCGGATGGTGTCCGGCCGCTTCGCCTCCTGAAGCCGTCAGCGGTCAGCACTCAGCCTTAAACAGCACCACCCTTCGAGATCCTTCGACAGGCTCAGGATGACCCTGCGGGTCACTTCAACAGCACCAGCTTGATACTTTTCGTGTAGGTGGCCGTCACCATCCGGGCAATGTACAGGCCCGTAGGCACCTCGCGACCCCGGGCATCCCTCCCATTCCAAACGACCCGGTGCTCACCCGCCTCCAGGCGGCCGTCCGCCAGGCGGGCCACCTCCCGGCCCAGCAGATCATACACGACGAGGTATACCTGCGCCGCCTGGGGCAGGTCGAACCGCAGGGTGGTGCTGGGGTTGAAGGGGTTGGGGTAATTCTGCCTGAGGGCATATTCCGAAGGCAGCCCGTCCGTCTCACCTACCGCAAGGGCGGACTCTCGCTGTACGGAGATGAGATAAAAACCGCTCTCAACCCGGGTATCGCCATTTTGTGATGGTCCGATAAAGACTAACCCAGCGATTGATTTCACGACGATCTGGGAGGGACCGGACGATGCAAGGTGCATATTAAACGAAGATTTGGACACTGAACTATTCTGAGACCAGCTTAGAGCTGGTAAGACAACCAGAACTATTCCGATCCAAACGCTTAGCGGTAATTTTATTTTCTGGACAGACATCTTTGGCTCCCGCTACTACTCTTGAAGGGTGAGCTGGGATTGGGCTTCATAGGCAGCGAGGGCTGCTTTCAGGGCTTCAATTTCCTTTTGCTGTTGCTTCATTCCTTCAATCAGGAGGGCAACCAGCCGGGCATAATCCACGGATTGGGCATCCTTACCGTTCTCCTCATAGGTCACGATTTCCGGTATTACCTCACCGACCTCTTCAGCGATGAGGCCGATATCGTGTTTGCCGTCGGCTTTCCAATCATAATAGACGCCTCGAAGACGCAGCACTTTGTCCAATGCCCCTTCGATCGGCTTGATGTTCGTTTTCCATCTCCTTGAACTGTAGGTTGTCCAGGCATCCGCTATCGGATCGGTTCTGGAGCCCTTCTTCACGGTTAAGATGTTTAGTGCCTTCGCTGTCCCGATGCCGACCGAGGCATCGGTGCTGACGATTTTGTATTGAGGATCATCGGTCCATAAAATTGTGCCAACATCACCTTCTGACCCTTTGGCCCCCTGAGGACCTTGGGGACCTTGGTCGCCAGTATCACCTGTCGAACCTTGGGGACCCGGGGGACCTTGGTCGCCAGTATCACCTGTCGAACCTTGGGGACCTTGGTCGCCAGTATCACCTGTCGAACCCGGGGGACC
>JADFNF010000104.1 GCA_022563485.1 Fidelibacterota bacterium
CTTTCAGGGTCCGGTGGACCCCGACTGGTGCCCCGGCTGTGGTGATTTCGGCGTTCTGAACAGTTTGAAAAAGGCGTTGGCCGCCCTGGGTAAGGCCCCCCATGAAGTGATTACCATCAGTGGCATCGGCTGTTCCTCCAACCTGCCGGGGTTCATCAACACCTATGGGATGCATACTCTCCACGGACGCGCCCTGCCCGTGGCCACCGGTGTGCAACTGGCCAATCACGATCTCACCGTAATCGTCACCGGTGGGGACGGGGATGGCTATGGCATCGGGGTGGGCCACCTGGTGCATGCCATGCGGCGCAATGTGAATCTGCTTTATATCGTCATGAACAATGAGATCTACGGCCTGACCACCGGACAGACCTCCCCCACCAGCCTGCTCGGCATGCAGACCAAAAGCAATCCCTACGGGAACATGGATATGCCGCTCAATCCTCTGGCCATGGCCATCAGCGGCGGGGCCACTTGGGTCGGCCGCGGCTTCAGTGGCGAGCCGAAGCAGCTGAGCCAGCTCATCAAAGCCGGCATAGAACACAACGGGTTTTCCCTGCTCGACGTCTTCAGCCCTTGCGTGACCTACAATAAGGACCAGACCTATCCCTTCTTCAAGGAGCGGGTGAAAAAGTTGGAAGACCAGGGCCATGACCCCACCGATTGGCGCCAAGCCCTGGAAAAAGCCTTTACCTGGAGCGACGACGAGATTCCCATCGGTCTGTTTTTTGAGAACCATGATCGCCCGGCCCTGCATGAGACGGAGCCGGTGCTCCAGAAGGGTGGTCCGCTGGTACACCAATCGTTGGGCGTATCGGCTAAGCAGGGACAAAAGCTAGTGGATAAACTCATGTAAGCCTGCCGGGGTGACAGACTGATTGATTGCCAAAAGACCAAGGCTTATGGAAAAGGCCTGGGGAGATTCCCAGGCCTTTGTTTTCGTCGACCGGCACAGGGGCGGGTCGATTTATGGCTGGATGCCGGTGGCCCCTGGCGCAGGTATTTACCCGTCCAAAGGGTACAAAGTGGCTGTAAATTGGCGGGCCATAAGAAGATCATGAGATCGTATTTAAATATGTGCTCCCGCTCTATAATGAGACGCTTGAAGCATGAGATGGAGGATCTAGGATGACAGCTGTTACCACCCACCACGAAACGGACGATCAAGGCGGCGCTGTCGAGGCCGGCGGGGTCAAACCATTCCAGCCGAAATATCCCGGCATTCCGGTCACGACCAACGGAAATCAGCTGGTGGCCTACTATACTGAGGCCCGGCTGGCCGATGCGGGGATTTTCTATCCCATTACTCCCAGCACCGAAATGGGGGAGAACTTCCAACTCTCTTATGCCAAGGGTGAACTCACGGTTTTCGGGGATTCCAAAATTGCCATCGAAACCGAAGGTGAGCACGCCGCCCAGGGGGGCGCTATCGCCGCCGCGGTGGCGGGAAAGCGGGTGGTCAATTTCACTTCGGGCCAAGGGATTGTCTACGGGTTGGAGCAGTACTATCACGCACCGGGGAAACTGGCCACTTTGGTTGTGGAAGTGGCGGCCCGGGCGCTCACCAAACACGCCCTCAATGTCCATTGTGGTCATGATGACGTCTACACGGCCCTGGACACCGGCTGGACCATCCTGTTTGCCAAGGATGCCCAGCAGGCCGCCGACCAGGCCCTGATCCTGCGAAAAGTCACCGAACTGAGCCTGAACCCCGGCATGAACGTCCAGGACGGGTTTTTGACCTCCCATTTGGAACGGACCGCCCGCATGGCCGAGTCGGACCTCATCCGGGAATATTTGGGCCGCGCCGACGATATTATCGAATGTCCCACCGAGGCCCAGCGCACCCTGTTCGGACCGATGCGGCGACGGATTCCCAAAATGATCGACCTGGAGAACCCCATCCTGTTAGGACCGGTGCAGAACCAGGAACACTACATGAACGGGGTGGCGGCCCGGCGTAACAACTTTATCGAGCCGGTCCTGTCATTCCTTGAGGAGGCCTACGAGGAGTTTGGCCGACTCACGGGGCGGTCCTATGGACTGATTTCCCAATACAATTGTGCGGCGGCCGAAACCGTATTTGTCGCCTTGGGCTCAGCGGCCGAGAACATCGAGGCGGTGGTGGACTACCTGGCCGCAACCCGGGATGAACAAGTGGGGGTGATCCACGTGAACGTGCTCCGGCCCTTCCCGGAAAAGGCCATCATCGAGGCTTTGCGGGGCAAAAAGCGGGTGATTGTCCTGGAACGCATGGATGACCAGACGGCTGGGGATAATCCCCTGGCCCGCGATATCCGCGCGGCCTTGGCCAAGGCGGTGGAGAATGACTACGAGCCGACCCACGCCGATCTCCCGGTCCTTTCACCGGCAGAAGTGCCCCGTATGTTTGGAGGCGTCTATGGCTTGGGCTCTCGTGATTTCCGTCCCGAAGGCATCCTCGGGGCCTACGATTTCGCCCTGGACCGCATCGCCCGCATCGATGGCAAACGGGCCTCGGACGGGGTGAGCATGTTCTACGTGGGGATCAACCATCCTTACGCCGTGAACTCCGATGAGACACCTTCCCTTCTGCCGGACCACGCCATCGCGGTACGGTTCCACTCCATCGGGGGGTGGGGGATGATTACCACCGGGAAGAATATGAGTGAAATCCTCGGCGCCATGGGTGAATTCGTTCAACAGCGTGACCGGCAAAACGGTGCCACCGGGAAACGTGAGTTTCACATCAGCGCCAACCCCAAGTATGGCTCGGAGAAAAAAGGGGCGCCTACCGCCTACTTCCTGGTGGTGGCCCCGCAGCGGGTCAGGGTCAATTGCGATCTCAAGCATGTGGACGTGGTGCTCTCGGCCGATCCCAAGATATTCACCCACGCCAACCCCCTGGAGGGGATCAAGCCCGGTGGGGCGTTCGTGTGGGAATTCGGCGAAGCCGATACGGCCAAGGCCTGGCAGCGCATCCCCGGTTGGGCCCGTAAACAGATTACCGAGAAAAAGATCAAGGTCCACCTGCTGCCCGGCTTTGAAATAGCCAAGGCAGCGACCGAGCGGGAAGACCTCCAGCTGCGCATGCAGGGTAATGCCTTTTTAGGCGCTTTTTTCAAGGTGTCCAGCTTTTTGGAGGACAATGCCATTGAGGAACACGATTTTCATCGTATTGTTAATGCTCAGTATCGCAAGAAATTTGGACGGTTCGGCGACGATGTAGTGACCTCCAACATGCGCGTCATGGAGGAGGGCTTCAACCGAGTGGTGGAGCTGCCCTATGGCCAGCTGGACGACCTGGATATCTCCAGCATGCGGGGACCGATCATCACCCCATTCGATGGTGCAACTGAGTACGGCTGTAACCTGGATAAAGCCCCCCTGCATACCATGGCCACCTTTGACGGGGAGTTCCGGGCCGGTCTCGGATACAACCAGCTGGCCTCACCGCTGGCTGCTGTGGGGGTGGTGGCAGCGGCTACCGGCGCCACGGCTTCCAAATATGTGGCCCGGCGCCAAGTCCCCATGTTCATCGCCGAGAACTGCACCCAGTGCATGGCGTGTATCACGGCCTGCCCTGACACGGCCCTGCCCAACGCCGCCCTGGATATCAATACCGTGCTCAAATCGGCCATCGTCAGCTATGTGGAGGACCGGGGCGTGCGTGGCCGGCTCCTGGAAGGATTGGATGATCTGACGGGCAGCGTCCGGTCTCGCATGAACGCCCTGCTGGCTGAGAAAAACCTCGACGTGCCCTTCTCCGCCATCGTCCTTGAAACCCTGGAAGAAGCGGAACAGGCAAACCCGTCGCTCAACCATGGAGCCCTCGACGTTTTGAAGACCATGCTGCCCAAGCTGCCCCTGTCCTACTCCCGCACCAATGCCATCTTCAAAATGTTGGAGAAGAAAGATCCCGGAGCAGGGGGACTATTCAGCATTTTCGTCAATGACCTGTGCAAGGGCTGCGGTGAGTGCGCCACCGAGTGCGGCGATCATGATGCCCTGCGCATGGTAGATGAAACCGACCTGATCAACGGCGAGCACAACTCGGCGATGCGGTTCATGGATACCCTGCCGGATACGCCCGCCAAATACCTGGGAAAATATGATTATCAGGATCCCCAGGAGACCATCGCCGCGGCCTTGAAGAACCATCTTATGGTGCGCAGCTACTATGACGCCCTGGTCTCCGGTGATGGGGCCTGCGCCGGCTGCGGCGAAAAGTCGATCCTGCGGGCCATCGCGACCCTCACTGAGGCCCTGATGCGTCCCCGGTTCCATCAAAAGGCGGCCCGCCAACTGGAAAAGGCCGAGGCCCTAGAAAGGAATGGCGCCAAGCTCCTGGGGAAACTGAAGCAGCAGGACCCCCAAACCTACGAAATCCTGACCCGTACCGTGGCCCACGTCATCATGCATATGGGCCGGGAGAAGGGCGAGCAAGTGACGGCGGTCATGCAGGAGCGCCAAGTCAAAGATGAGCAGCTGGTGGAGGCGCTGGTCATGGTGCTCAAGCAGGATGCCTTCAATCATCGTGACCTCCAGGCTATCGATGGGCGGCTGGCCAACGGGATGGCGGCCATGGCTATGGCGGCCCACACGGGCTGCAACACCGTCTATGGCTCCACGCCCCCCAACAACCCCCATCCCTATCCCTGGATGAATTCCCTGTTCCAGGACGGCGCCACCATCGGTTGGATCATGGGGGAGACCTTTATTGTGGATCACGCCAAGCGGTCGGTCATCCCCGAGCGCCTCGCCGATATGCTCTTGAATGGCGACGCCCTTACCGAGGAGGACTACTTCCTCTACACCCATTTCTCCGATTTGAACATGACCGACCGGGAAGTGGGCGAACTGCCCAAGGTGTGGGTCGTTGGCGGGGACGGCGGCATGGGGGACATCGGGTTTCAGAATGTCTCCAAGGCCGTGCTCCAGAACCGGCCCAACGTGAAGATGCTGCTCCTGGATACTCAGGTCTACTCCAATACAGGGGGCCAGAACTCCGATTCGTCGGTCATGGCCGGCGGCTTCGACATGAATCAGCTGGGCGCCGCCACCCAGGGCAAGCTGACCGAGAAGAAAAGTGTGTCGGAAATCCTGACAGTGGGTCACGGGTCGCCCTACGTGGCCCAGGTGTCCATGGCCAACTCATCCAACCTCTACAAGGCGATTATTGAGGGTCTGGAGTATCGAGGGACGGCCTTCATCCAGAGCTACACCTCCTGCCAGCCGGAGCACGGGGTACCCGATTTCGCCTCCACCCAACAGGCCCAGCTGATCCGTGACAGCCGGGGGATGCCCGAGTTTATCTCCAACCCCGATCTGGGCGAGCTCACTCGCGAAACCCTGAGCCTGAAGGGGAATCCCAGTGTCGATCGGGACTGGTATCAGAAAACCATCTATAAATCGACTAACAAGTTTGCCTACACCGTCGCCCATTGGGCCCTCACCGAGGCCCGCTTCCGGTATCACCATAAAAAGATCAGTGAACAGGCTGCCGAGGCCATGATCAGCCTGGATGATATACTTGGGCGCATCGTTCAAAGGGACGTCGTCCAGCGGCGCTTTCTGGACCCGTCGCACCGGGCCTTCATCCCCGATTGGGGCGTCTACCTGTTGGACTACAGCGCCCACGGCACGCCCGCCTATCACGCCCTTTCACGGCAGATAGTGCTCTTCTGCGTGGAACGCCGGAAGGCTTGGCGCATGCTCCAGAGCCGGGCCGGCATCGTGAACCAGGACTACGCTACGCAAAAGCAGTTTCTTAAGGACTACGATGAGGGCCGGCTGGACCAGGAGGATTCGGCGGGCCCCATGTCATCGACGAACGGTAAGGCCGCCAAGGCCTAGATCCCCACTGCCCTGTTCACTGGCGAGCTGATGGCCTGGCAGGGGCTTTAGAAGGGTGGAGGAGGTCTGCGGCGCTTGCGCCACGCCCGGACCATTCGAAAGATAATGGCGGCTACGGCAATGCCGATGACATAGTAGTAGGCCAGCTGTCTTGAGACCTCATGGGGTTCCATATCCCACAAGCATACGAAAAACTGGAATAGGTAGGCAACCTTTCTTATTCTCCGCCCCTTCACCAACCATTAGGGTTGATTCACCGTTGGGATGGTGATAAAATCCCAGGCCTGGCACCGCCGGACAGTTGGGGCGGCAACCGGCGATTCCTCACCTACTATCAAGGAAATATATGCGACCGATCAAAGTCCTCCTTATCGCCCTGCTCCCGGTCCTGGCCCTGGGGCAGACAAAGTTGGGTCCCTTTACATTTTTAGATGGGAGCCGGGCCAGTAATATCACGCTTAACTTCGTCCTGGGCGGCCCCGGAGTATTGGGGGTATCGGCCGAGCGGGCCGCCCCTGAAGCCCTCCAGTTTTTTGATTTCATTCCCGGTTATGCCGTCCGGTATTTTATGACGGGGGGCGACGGGTTCTATGGCGAGGCGGCGGTCATCTCCCGCTCCCGGTATGAACCCCGGCGCAAAATTATCGGGTTCATCGGTCTCGGTCCCGGTCTAAATATTAATAAAAATATAAAGGTTACACCTACGGTATCGTTGGTGCTGGGAGCCGATTTCCTGCTGAGGGAAAAGTTCCTGCTGTCGTTAGCCATCCGAAGCGCGGGCATGCTGACCGTTGGCCTGGGTTTCCATAAAGGCTATGGCTGGCGATGATTGCCGGGACGGGGGCCCTCGCGTTTCATCCCGTCACGCCTGACCGCTGGCAAGACTTTGAACAGTTATTTGGCGACCGTGGGGCCTGCGGCGGCTGTTGGTGTATGTGGCTGCGTCTAAAGCGTTCCGAGTATGACGCCCAAAAAGGCGCCGGTAACCGGCGGGCCATGCAGGCTATCGTTGATTCGGGGGAAATCCCGGGATTGCTGGCCTATGATGGTGACCAGCCCGTGGGCTGGTGCGCGGTAGGCCTACGGGAAGTTTATCCCCTGCTCCAACGATCGCGCACCCTCAAGCCGGTGGACGACCAGCCGGTCTGATCCATCACCTGGCATCCCCACCGGACAGTCCCGGCCCGCTGATGATCAAGGCGTCTTCGCTTCTCTCCTGGAGAGTGTGCTGCACGGCTTTTTTTAGGAGCTCGTTCTCCATCGTGAGACGTCCCACCATCCGTTCCAGATCCTTGATCCGCTTGTCTTGGGCTGTATCGCGGGAATGATCGACCAGCCGGCCGGCAGCATAACTCTTCCGCCACTGGATGACCAGATG
>JADFNF010000105.1 GCA_022563485.1 Fidelibacterota bacterium
CCGCGAAGGTCATGAGGGCCGGTATCATGGTGATGACCGGCGCCAAAAGGTAGATGGGCCGGTTGGCGTGCGAGGGAATGATATCCTCCTTGAACAGAAATTTCAATCCGTCGGCCACCGGCTGCAGTATCCCCCCCGGCCCGACCCGGTTGGGACCCAGGCGGTACTGCATGAAGGCGGAAACCCGCCGCTCAGCCAGGATCATGACCATAATCGCGAGCATGACGGCGGAAAATACCACCACCACTTTCACCAGGCTGGCCAGAATATCGAAGGACAGCATCAGGCAGCACTCTCCACAAACTGGCCAAATTTGCCGATCTTGAACCGGGTGATCTGGCTATAGGCCTCGATGGTCTGGTTGATTTTCCAGGTGACGTCTCCGGCGCAGGTGTACATGGCCCCCTCACCAATCAGGGCCTGGCTCAGTTCCGCCACCACCTGCCAATCGGGCCGGGCCTGCCCTTTCAATTGCACCGCCGGCTGCAGCCACTGCACCAATCCCTGATCATTGGTCACGGTCCCCTCCCGCTCAAAAGGTCCCGCTACGGGCAACACCAGGTCCGCCAACCGCGTAATATCCGACCGGTTACTGGCCAACACCACCGTGAAGGGCGCGGCGGCAAAAAGCCTCTCAATACTTTCAGTGATCTCGCCCCGGCCGTCCCCATCCAAGACGATGAGCACCCCGAGGTCGCCTTTGTGGAAAGATTGGGTTCCGGCAGCGAGGTTATGGATCACGTCCCGGGCTCCCCGGTGGTTGCCGCCCTTATCACCGCTGATACGAAATCCCATCGGGAAAACCTGGTCTTCCTGCTGCTTAACGGGCAGCAGGGCGATACTTTTCTTGTCAGTCAGCTGGTTCATGAGCTGGCCCAGCAGATAATTGCTCTCATTGGGGAAGGTGGGTGAGGCCAGGGCCCGCACAGCCTGCTGCCCCCCATATTCGCCAATCCTGTCCACCACCTGCTGATAGGCCTCTTCCCAACTGATCTCGGTCCACTCCGCACCATCTTTTAACTGGGGCGTGGTGAGTACATCATCCTCATATTGATGGAAGGCATAGCGACCGTAGTCGCAAATAAAGTGGCCGTTGGCCTGGGCGTTTTCCCGGCTGATGATCCGGTAAATACGGTCCTTGGCCCCGTCGACGGTAATGCTGCACCCCGTGGTACACTCGGTGCAGGTGGACGGCGTATGGGACAGGAGCCAGACCCGGGTGGTATGCATGTAGTCCTTCAGCAGCAAAGCCCCCACCGGACAGATGTCGGCCACATTGCCGGCCAGGGGATTATCCAGGGGATGGCCATCGAACACGGCTATCCGGTTGTCATTGCCCCGATTCTCCACGAACAGCTCATGGGTCCCGGTGATCTCCCGGGTAAACCGGACACACCGGGTGCACATGATGCACCGATTCTGGTTGATGACCACGCCCGAGCCCAGATCTTCACCGGGACGCACACGCTTCTCTTCAATAAACCGGCTGTGGGCATGGCCGTATTTGAAGGAATAATCCTGGAGCAAACATTCCCCCGCCTGATCGCACACCGGGCAGTCCAGGGGATGGTTGAGCAGGAGAAACTCCAGCGCCGACTTCCTGGCAGCAACGACCTTATCAGAGCGGGTATGGACCACCATATCATACTGGCCCTCAAACTTCTTTTCCGGCGGCAATTCCCCCACCAGCGTCGAGCAGGATGTTTGCAGTTTGGGTATCCCATCGATTTCCACCGCGCACATCCGGCAGCTGCCCACCACCGACAGGGCCGGGTGGTAACAATAGTGGGGAATCTCGATGCCGGCTTTCAATGCCTCGTCAAGGACCCTGGCCCCCTTGGGCACCTCAAAGGTCTGGTCATCGATCTTGAGCAGAGGCATCAGGCCACCGCGTCCTCGACGAGATAGTCCATAAATTCATTCCTGAACTTTTGCACAAAGGCACGAACCGGCCAGGCCACGGCCTCTCCGAAGGGGCAGATGGTCTTGCCATAGCTGCCCAGGGAGAAGTCGATGAGGCCCCCAATATTGTCGGTGACCTCCAGGATCAGGTCCAGGTCTTCCCGCCGTCCCTGCCCCTGGGTGAACCGGCGCAAAATCTTGGTGAGCCAGGTGGTACCCTCCCGGCAGGGCGTGCACTGGCCGCACGACTCATGAGCATAAAAACGGGCCAGGTTGTAACAGACCTGCACCATATCGGTGGTCTCGTCCAGCACCATAATCCCCGCCGAACCCAGCATACTGCCCGCCGCTTTGACCGAGGGGTAGTCCATTTTCAGCCCATCGATTTCACTGGCCGTCAACACCGGTGAGGAGCTCCCGCCGGGGATGACCGCCTTGAGTCTCCGGTCATCCTTGATGCCGCCGGCCAACTCATAGATCAGTTCGGTCAGCTCGATCCCCGAGGGGGCCTCGTAAACACCGGGCTTTTTCACATGGCCGCTGAGGCAGTAGAGCTTCGGTCCGGGGCTGTCATGGCTGGCTCCAATGGCGCGGAACCAATCGGCGCCGTTAAGGATAATGTGGGGCAGATTTGCCAGGGTCTCCACGTTGTTAACCACGGTCGGGGACTTCAGGTAGCCCTCGATAGCCGGGAAAGGCGGCTTGATCCGGGGCCAGCCACGCTTGCCCTCCAGCGATTCGATGAGGCCCGTCTCCTCCCCGCAGATATAGGCCCCGGCCCCCCGGTGCACCAGAATATCAAGGTCGAAATTGCTGCCAAATATGCCCTTGCCCAGCATATGGTTGGCCCGGCACTCCTCCAGGGCCGTTTCCAGCAGCCGGGCCTCTTTCACGAATTCACCACGGATATAGATGAACGCCAGATGGCAGTCGATGGCCTTACTGGCGATGATCATGCCCTCGATCACCTGGTGGGGATTGTGGTTGATCAGTAGCCGATCCTTGAAGGTGCCCGGTTCACTTTCATCCGCATTGTTGATGAGATATTTCGGTTTACGGCTGTTTCTGGGGATAAAGCTCCATTTCACACCGGTGGGAAAGCCGGCGCCGCCCCGGCCCTGCAGACCCGAGTCCTTCACCACCTGGATCACCGCATCGCTGGTCATCTCATGGATAGCCTGGCGGGCTGCCTGGTAACCCTCGTGAATCAGATAATAATCCAGGGTGGCCGAGCCGGGCTGGCCTACATGTTTGGTCAGGATCGGCTGGAAGTCATTCATGCCAGTTTGTCCAGGATCCGGTCCACCTTATCGAGGGTCAACCGCTCGTAATAATCGTCGTTGATCTGCACCACCGGGGCCGTGCCACAGGAGCCGAGGCACTCCACCTTGAGCAGGGTGAACTTGCCGTCCGGGGTGGTCTCCCCCACCTTGATCTGATGCCTCTTGGATATATGGTCCACCACCTGGTCGGCGCCCGCCAGGCTGCAGGCCAGGGTCTGGCAGACCTGCAGCAGGTACTTCCCACGGGGCCGGGTAGTGAACATGGTATAAAACGAGACCGTATCCATGAGGGTAGACGGAGCAGACCCCAGCATACGGGCCAGGGCCTCGATGGTCTCCCTGCCCAGGTAACCCTCCTGCTCCTGAGCCAGGTGGAGGGCCGGGAGGGTCACCGACCGTTTATCGGGATATCGCTTGACCAGCTCCTTGAACAGGCGCTTTCTCTCCGGGGTAAAGGCGAAACTCACCGGTCGAGCTCTCCGGCAATGACGTTCAGGCTGCCCAGAATAGCCACCGTGTCCGAGATGGTCGAGCCGGGTATGATCTCTGGAAAAATCGAATAGTTAATCAGGGAAGGGGGGCGTGTGCGGACCCGGTAGGGCGTCCGTCCACCATCACTGACGATGAAATAGCCCAGCTCGCCGTTCGGGCTTTCGGTGGGGACATAGGTCTCGCCCACCGGCGGCGTGAAACCCCGGTTCTCCATGGTCACCTCAAAATGGTGAATGAGCCCCTCGATGGAGTTGAACACCTCATCGCGAGGGGGCAGGATCGCTTTACTGTCGGCATCCACATTCACCGGACCTACGGGCATTTTCTCCAGGACCTGACGGCAGATCTTCAAACTTTCCCACATTTCGTACATCCGCACCATGTACCGGTCGTAGACATCACCGTCTTTCCCAATAACCACGTCAAAATCGAAGTCCTGGTAGGAGGAGTAGGGTTCCTTGATCCGCAGGTCATAGTCCACACCGGCGGCCCGGCCGATGGGACCGGTGAGACCGTAGGAGATCACCTGCTCAGCGGTAATGACACCGATCCCCCGGGTACGATCCAACCAGATTCGGTTGTGCGTCAACAGCCCGTCGATCTCCTCCAGTGTCGCGGGAATGTCATCCAGGAGGGCTTTAGTCCGGGCGCCGAATCCGTCGGGCAGGTCTCGCATGAGCCCACCCACCCGGGTATAGCTGGTGGTCAGGCGTGATCCGCAGGCCCATTCGAACAGGTCGTAGATCTTCTCCCGCAGGCGGAAGCCGTAGAGAAATGCGGTGAAAGCCCCGATGTCCACCGCCTGCATTCCCACCGCCAGGATGTGGTCGGCAATGCGGGACAGCTCGCACATGAGCACCCGGATGTACTGAGCCCGTTTGGGCACCTCCAGGTCCAGCAGTTTTTCCGCTGCCAGGGCAAAGGCCACATTGTTGCACATGGGCGACAGGTAGTTCATGCGGTCAGTGATGGTGATGTACTGGTTGTAATCCAGGTGCTCACCCAGCTTCTCAAAGCCGGAGTGGAGATAGCCGATTTCAGGGGTGGCCTTGGTGATGATTTCCCCATCCAGTTCCATGATGATCCGGAGAGTGCCGTGCGTCGCCGGGTGAGCTGGCCCGAAGTTAAGGACCAGCTTCTCCGTGCTGAGATCGCTCGCTACCAGGGTCATTCAAAATCCTGCGTCGCCGGCCACTTGCTGCCGATGCTGCGCTCCACCACCGGGAAATCACTCCGCTCCCCACGCCCCTGCAATGGGTAGTCCTTGCGCAGGGGGTAGAACTTGAAATCGTCGGGGTTGAGGATGCGCCTCAAGTTCGGGTGGCCCTGAAACAAAAGGCCGTAAAGGTCAAAAACCTCCCGCTCCTGCCAGTCGGCCGTCTTCCACAGGGAATAGACCGAGTCCAGTTTGGGATTCTCCTCATCCACCCAGGCGTGCACCACGATCCGTCTGGCGCCGTGCTGGTTGAGCAGATGATACACCACCGAAAACCGGGCATGGCCCCCCTGCACCAGATGGTCCACGGCCGTGATATCGCATAGAAAGTTGAAGGCGAACCGGGGATCGGTTTTCAATGTCCGCAACACCTCAAGGACCCCCCGGCCCCGAATATGAATGGTCAACATGCCCCGGAAATCGGTCACCTCCAGAAATGAATCGGGAAACTTGTTCCTGAAGAAATCGGCCAGTTCGCGCTTGGGGAGCATGGAGCCTAAGTGGCCGTTTCTGCCGACTGATAGTGGCGGAGCGAATCTCGCTCGATCACCTTTTGAAGTTTTATAAGTCCATCCAAAATGGCCTCGGGCCGGGGCGGACAGCCGGGGATATAGACATCCACGGGAAGGAACTGATCGATGCCCTGAATGACGCTATAGGTGTCGAACACCCCGCCGCTGGAGGCGCAGGCCCCCATGGAAATGATCCATTTGGGTTCGGGCATCTGTTCGTAAATGCGAGTGAGCACCGGCATCATTTTGATGCTGATCCGGCCGGCAACCAGCAACAGGTCCGACTGCCGGGGAGAGAACCGGATCGCTTCCGCGCCGAACCGGGCTATGTCGTGACGGGAGGCCAGCACCGACATGAGCTCAATGCCGCAACAGGCCGTCCCGAAGGGCATGGGCCACAGGGAATTCTTCCGGGCCCAATTCACGAGTTGGTCTACCCTCGTGGTCAGCCAATCGCCCTTGCCGGTCGGCCCTACTCCCATTCGAACACACCTTTGCGCCACACATACACATATCCCACCAGCAACACCGCCAGGAAGAACACCATCTCGTAAAAAATGAAGGGACTGCGAGCCACAAAATCTCTGAAAATCAGCGCCCAGGGAAAGAGAAAAATGACTTCGATATCGAAGATAATGAACACCAACCCCACAATAAAGTAACGGACATTGAGGCGTGTGTGGGTGGCCGCTACGGGGTCAACGCCCGATTCATAGACCGAAAGCTTTACCTGGCTCTTGACCTTCGGCCCGATGACATGGGTCGCGCCCAGGGCCGCCAGGGCAAACCCGGCCGCCAACACAAACACAAATAATATGGGTAGATAATCGATTAGCATGACGAATCAAAATGTCGCTTACGTATCAGGTCGCCTGGTTTTGCAACTGCTTGAGGCGTTGCTGCCGCCGCTTCTGCGCACGGCGGTACCGGCGTTGCTCACTCTCCGATTCAGGAACCACCTTCGGGACCGGCGTCGGCCGTCCCCCCTCATCCAATGCCACGAAGGTAAGATAGGCGCTGCTGGTGTGCCGCTGATCTCCCGTGAGCGGGTTTTCGGCATCAATCCGGACTCCCACTTCCATGGAGGTATGGTCGGCATAATTCACCGAGGCCTTGAGGATCATGATCTCCCCTACATTCACCGGGTGATGAAAACTCAGGTGGTCCACCGCAGCCGTTACGACCGCCTTGCGGCAGTGACGCATAGCGGTCATGGCCGCGCAGATGTCCATGAGATGCATCACGTGCCCGCCCAGCACCGTGCCCAGCGAATTGGTGTCATTGGGCAGCACCATCTCATGCATGACCACCTGGGATTTGGAGACCGGCAGCTCCTTGAGATCGGGCGGCAACGATGATGTGGACCCAGCCATCACCGGTACCGGTTCAACATCGGCGTCATCACATCCCCGGACTGAAGAACGCCAGGGAGGACCTGACCACATTGATCAAAGGGGTCCAATAAACGCCCAGGAGCAACACGGGCACCACCAGGGCCAGGATGGTGCCCGTGAGCACCGGTTGGCCGGAAACGGTTTCCTCGGTAGGCTCGCCGTCCAGGAACATCACCTTGATAATGTGCATGTAATAATAGAGCGAGACGACCGAGTTCATCACCCCCAGGATCAACAGCCACCAGAACTTGTCGGCCTCCACCAATACGGCGAAGATGTAGACCTTCCCGATAAAGCCCGCCGTCGGCGGCAGCCCCGTCAGGCTGAACAGGAAAATGCCCATGGGGATCGCCACCAGGGGCGCC
>JADFNF010000106.1 GCA_022563485.1 Fidelibacterota bacterium
GTCGGCGGTGATAATCGTCATTGTCCGTCAATCCCCCGGATAGTATCGCTCCCCGGCTTCGGCCCTTTTCACCAGGCCCGGGGCCGGGGCGAACCGGCTGCCGTGGCGCTCGGCCAGGCGGTGCAGCTGCTCCACAAAGGCCGGGAGCCCCAGCTGGTCCATGGCCCAGTAGGGTCCCCCCAGAAAGGGGGGGAAGCCGAAGCCGTAGATAGCCCCCACGTCCCCCACCGAGGGGCTGTCGATGAGCCCTTCTTCCAGGCAGAAGGCCGCCTCGTTGAGCAGGGCAGCCAGCAGCCGCTCCCGCACCTGTTCATAGGGGATTGTCTGCCGCTGGGGGTGGTCGAAGAGCTGGTAGACGGTGGCGTCCACCGGCCCTTTTTTCCCCTTGGGGTAGGTATAAAACCCCCGGCCATTTTTACGTCCCAGGCGGCCATCGTCGGTAAAGCGCTGGTTGTGGCCGGTCATCTGGAGGCGCTCGCCAATAAAGGGGGCCATGACGGCGGCCACCTTGCCGGCCACGTCCAGGCCCACCTCGTCGGTGAGCGTGCACGGCCCCACAGGAAAGCCCATGCGCCGGGCATAGCCGTCCAGCACGTCTACGGGCAGGCCATCTTCCAGCAGCTGGAAGGTTTCGTTCAGGTAGGGGGTGAGGATGCGGTTCACGTAGAAGCCGGGTGAGTCCTGCACCACAATCACCGTCTTGCCCATCCGTTTGCCCAGGGCTACGGTGGTGGCCAGGGTCTGTTCATCGGTGCGCCGGGAGGTGATGATCTCCACCAGTGGCATTTTCTCCACCGGCGAGAAAAAGTGCATGCCGATGATGCGCTCGGGGTGGCGGGCCTCCTGAGCGATCTGGTTGATGGGCAGTGATGAGGTGTTGGTGGCAATGACCGTCTCCGGCGAAACGGCCCCCTCCAGGTCCGCTAGCAGCTCCTGTTTCAGAGACAGATCCTCGAAAACCGCCTCGATAACAATTTGGGACCGCTGGAATCCGGCGTAACCGGTGGTGGGGCTGTAATGGGTCAGGGTGAGGCCGGCGTCCCGCCGGGAGACAATGCGTTTTTTCACCCGTCCATCGAAGTAACGCTGGATGGAGCCCCGAGCCCGGCCGAGGGCCTTGAAGTCGATATCCTTATGCCGAACCGTCAGGCCTTTGTCCAGGCAGACGGTGGCGATACCCGATCCCATGAGGCCCGCCCCCAGGATGCCCACCTGCTGCAGGGGCCGGGGCTGGGCTTGGAGGGCCGTCTTGCTGCCCCGCCCGGCGAAAAAGAGATGGGTCATGGCCTTGTGTTCGGGGGTCTGGGTGAGGCGGCCAAAGCCCTGGGTTTCCAACTTGAGGCCGCCGGCCAGGCTGCGCCCCAACCCCTGTTTCACCACCCTGATGATCTCCAATGGGGCCGGGTAATTGCCCCTGGTGGTGGCCAGGACCTGTTTTTTCGCACCCCGGAAGACCAACCCCTTCAGGGGGCCGTCCAACAGGCGCACCAGGCTGGGTCGTTTGGGTCGCGTCGGGTGTTGCCCCTTGGCCAGGCGCATGACCTGGGCCTTGGCGGCCTCCAGCAGCACACCCGGACTCACGATCTCATCGGCCAAGCCCATCTTCCGGGCCGGGTAAGGATAGATATTTTTACCGGTGAGCATCATATCCAGGGCCTTCTGCACCCCCACCAACCGGGGCAGGTACTGGGAGCCGCTGGCCCCCGGCAGTAGCCCCAGTTTGACCTCCGGCAGTCCCAGGGCTGTCTTGGGGTGGTCGGTGATGATGCGGCTCGTGCAGTTAAGGGCCAGCTCCAGGCCGCCCCCCAGGCAGGTGCCGTTGATGGCCGCCACCGAGGGGAAAGGCAGCTGGCCGATCTTACCGAAGACCGACTGGCCGGTGCGGCTGGTCTCAGCCCCGTCTTCAACGGTCCGAAAGCCGAGGAAGTCCTTGATGTCCACCCCGACGATGAAGTTGTCCGGTTTGCCACTGATGAACACCACGCCCACCGGCCGGGGCTCGGTCAACTGGGCCAGGTGGTCCAGGACTTCTTCCAACTGGCGGATGGCCTGGAAGGAGAGGAAGTTCAGGGGCTCCTCGGGGTGGTCAATGGTGACGACGGCGATGGCTTGGTCATCAAGTTCGTAGAGAATCATGGAGTACACCTAATAATGTTTATTCTATGATGGGTTCAGGCCCTTTCCAAGACCATGGAAACCCCCATGGCATTGGCCGTGCAGATGGTGAGCAGGCCCAGCTGCTTGTCGCGCCGCCGCAGTTCCTGCAACAGGTTGATGACCATGCGCCCTCCGGTGGCGGCGAAGGGGTGGCCATAGGCCAGGGAACCGCCATTGACGTTCAGGGTGTCCCAGTCCACCTTTCCCACTGCCTGGCTGCGGCCCAGCTCCTCTTTGGCGAAGCTGTCGGACTCCAGTTTCTGGGTCACCGAAAGGACCTGGGCGGCAAAGGCCTCGTGGATTTCGAACAGGTCCAGGTCGGCAAAGGTAAGGCCGGCCCGGTCCAGGGCCAGAGGGGTGGAATAAGCCGGACCTAACAGGAGCTGGGGTCTGGGTGGGATGGCCACGTAGGCGTAGGATTTGATGTAGCCCCAGGCCTCCAGGCCCAGCTCCTTGGCCCGGGTTTCGCTCATCACCATCACGACACTGGCGCCATCGGTCAAAGCCGAGGAGTTGCCGGCGGTGAGGGAGCCGTGTTTGCGATCGAACACGGGGCGCAATTGGCCCAACTGCTCCAGGGAACTGTCCCCGCGGATGATGTTGTCCTCGGAAAAGTAGTGATTGTGTTTCGGGGGCAGGGAGACGGGCGTCAGGTCACCATTGATCCTACCGGCCGCCCGGGCCGCCGCCGCCCGCTGGTGGGACGTGAGGGTGTAGGCGTCCTGTTCCTTCCGGCTGATGCCGTTGATCTGGGCCATAAGCTCGGTATGCTGCCCCATGGAAAGGCCCGTGCTCGGTTCCTCGATACCGGGGGGCGTGGGTAGGAAGTCGCCCAGATGGACCTGGCGCAGGCCTTTCAGGCGCCGGCCCCAGCTGCGGGCCTTCTGCAGCCGTTGCAGGGCCATGAGTAGTCGCTTTTTATACACCACCGGGGTGTTGGACATGGACTCGGACCCACCGGCGATGATGGCCCGCCCATGGCCGGTCTGGATATGTTCGGCGGCGCTGGTGATGGACTGGATACCGCTGGCGCACTGCTGGCCCAGGGTATAGCCCGGCACGCGGCTCAAACCCAGGGCGATGGGCACCTCCCGGCCGATGTTCAGGTTGGACATGGTGGGCAGGACCGTCCCCCAGACGACTTCGTCGATAACCTCCGGTTCAAGTCCCAGGCGCTGGATCAGTTCCTGGGTAACGAGTTTGGCAAGGTCTGAAGCGTTCAGGTCGGACAGGTCGGTAAAGGCTTTGGCAAAGGGGGTGCGGACACCGCCCACGATGGCAATCCGTCCGTTGTGGTTGTGCTCAGGACTGGCGTTCATGGCTGGGATTCCTCTCTCAGCAGCTCACCGCAAGCCGTTCGACCGCCCTTTCGATAATGCTCAGGGCAAGGCTCAGGACAGGCTTTGACCATCCACAGGGGGGCGCAGGTGACTGCCGGTCTCAACTTTACTATTCGGAAGATGGATCGACTGACCATTGCCCCAATTTACCATATCGTGGGAGTTGGCACGAACAATAAAACCGGGTGGCGGCTCCATCAGTCGGGCCGTCGGTTACCGTACACTTTAATGATGGCTACACAACCGCAGTCATCCGGCTATGTTTTTGCGGACAGCCGCACCCGTTGGCATACCCCTCCACCGGCCGGTCCCCTCGGTGACTCGGCACTTTCTCCGGCTTGATCACTGCGGCACGCCTTTTGCCCTGTCTGTGGCGCTAGATGATAAGGCAGCAACAGCAGGACAGCCATCAAAAGTGGCCGGTGATCCATTGCGCGCTGGCCGTCAACCCGCTAAGGTGAAAAAAACTGAACAAAGGCTAAAGAATCCGCTGGTCTGACCGATACAGGGAGAAGTTGAAGACTCCACGGAGGTGGAATGCCACAAAACATACCATGCAGGCAGATTGCCAGTGGAGCCTCGTTGAAAGACATGAAAACAGTGCTAAAAGATATTCAGCACAAATGACAAAGAGGAACCGACAATGAAGTACTTGGTAAAATCAAAACTTTACGCACTCATGGCGCTATTCGTGTTCAGCACGGTGGCCTTTGGTGCAACCGTTACGGCAGTGCCCAGTCAGCTGCCCAAAGGCGCTTACGTCAACGGCGGTGACGGCGACCAACAGTTCTTTCAAGGATTACTCATCGACTTCGCCGATGACGGTGCCGGTACCTGGGTTGCGGGTAATGACATTGTCATTGCCTTTCCAGCGGATATCCGCCTGGCCGACATGAATGCGAATGGCATCTTCCTCGAGGAAGTCTCAGTATCGGCCACGCATGGTAACGTGGTCACCTGGACCGTAACAACTGCCACGTCAGGGGGATTCACCCTGGATGGGGCCGGGGCCGGCGCAATTGAGGCTACTTCCTTCCTTCTGGTTTTCTTCCCGATTACCACGGCAGTGAGCCCATCCAGTGGTACGGCCGACTATACCATTACGTATGGCACTGACACACCGGAGGACGTAGATAACGTGACGGTGACCTTTGTCGATACCCTTACGATTGTGGATTTCGACGACGCTAACTGGGACGCTGGGAAAAAGCAAAGTTCCATCAGAGGCGATGTTTATCCCAACGCCGCTGATGCGACTGTAACCGCGGTCCTCTTTGACTTTATTCCCGAGCAGGACGCTGTTGCCAATGATTTTGTGGTCAATGGCGTCAATAACTGGGACCTGGTTACCCTGGATAATCTTGACGACAACTTTGTCCACCCGTTGGTGAATGCCGCCCGTACCGGTGAGGTAGCCTATACCCTCTGGGCGTCACAGACTCCCGATTTAAAGAGGATCGATGAACAAAACGGAGTGATCCCAGTGCACGATGCCGACGAGCTCGCCATCGCCAAAGCTGTGGAAGGCGAAACGACCTTCAAGGATCAGGGTGAAAGCACCGATGCCCTGCTGAGCGGCCACGACTTGGCCGAAGGTGACTGGTATTTTTACGTCACCTCCAGTTTAACGGCGGACTGGGTACTGGGTACGAGTGATACCATAGAGGTCCGCCACCACCCGGCGTTCTTTGCCGGCGCCATCAACCTCGGTGACGATTCAGCCCTCGATCACGACAATGACGGCGTATTTGACCCCACGGTTAACGATAACCTGGCTGCCATCACTTTGGAGTCCGGGGGTGTCTTGAACACGACTGGCGGTCTGGCTACTGCTGGTATCAATCTGGGTGTTGTACGAGTCTTTTGGGACTTCGAAGATGTGGACGATAATGCCACGGTCAACGTATTCGTGTCCACCAATAGCGGCCTCACGACTTCGGAAATCACCATAACCGGAAGTGAACCTACAGAAACAGTGACCGGCCTTACCGGCGCCAGCAAGATTCACACTTCCAGTCTCTTCGAAGAAGCCGACACCAACTTCGTGGATTGGGACATTTTCACCAGTTCCAGTGACTTTGAAGTCGCCGGCACCTATACGATGTATATCATCACTAACGACGGAAAAACCCAGGTGCTGGAAAAAGTAGCCGACTTCGATGGCGGTGGTGCTATCACCCCGGTAGTCATAACGGTAAAGCACCATCCCAATCTCACATTCCAGCAGGTCTATTCGACGCCTTCCGGTCCCTCCGGTGGTTTCGATACGGCCGTGGACGCCACCTATATTATCAGTTGGGGTGAAACGGTCAATGGAGATATCGATCCCGACGCCGATCCCGGCGCCACCATTCGGCTGTATGCTACGACCGATAACTGGGGAGCCATCTTCACCGGCGTCGGCGATGCCATTTTGGCCAACACCTTGACGGTCTTGCAGAATGCGACGGCATCGACCTTGATTGCCACCATCATCGATACGTCGGACACCCGGGACGCCAACCGCTTTATGTGGAACGTCCGGGACGCAGGGCTGGCCGCCGGCACCTATTTCATCTACGGCGTCATCACCGACGGCTCGGACATCCTCGTTGTCCAGTTGGCTACCGATGGTACCTTCAATGCTTCTACCCAGGATGATACCGATATTATCCTGACTCATACGGCTTATTTCCTCCCCCGGTCCCCCATTGGTGGCGCACCCGTGGAACTGGATACGGAAGACCAGTATGAATTCAGGTGGGACGGCTTTGACAAAGACGTGACTCCAGCTGAAGCTCTCGTTCAGATCTTCCTGGCCGCAAAGGGTACGGTTGTGCCTTCCACGACCACCTACGTAACTGCAGCGGCCTTTGCCACGGCATCCTTTATGTGGGTTACCCCTACGGGAGACAACGGCCAGAGTCCAACCGACAACACAACTGGCGCTGCCGTAGCCGATGGCCGGGTCACCATCGACTTTAATATCCTCACAACCAACATGGCCGGAACAAATATCGCCACCAGCACGGAATACGAAGTGTACTACTTCTTCAAATCTGACGCCACTTTCGATGGCAACGAACTGGTTCAGAAGGCCGATGGCACCATCTTCCTCACCGGGTTGACCCAGTCCGAAACCGACTTCGAGTTGGTACCGGCCAAGGCCGCTCTCGGTCTGGGTGACACCCTTACCATCTTGGTAAAAGCCAAGGACGACGGCATCTCCGATCCTCGCCAGATGAATATATTCATCGATGTGCCTGAGGAATTCTTCGATGTCGTGGATCAGGTATCGGGTACGGCCGGCACTCAGCCGTTCCTGCTGGGACTCGATGGATTCGACGGCACCGAACTGCTCAACACCCTCACGCTCAACGGCAGCACCTTTGAGCTGGACCTGATTGAGCGGGCCGCCGTGGTGGACGCAATAGATACGTCGCTCACCGTCGCCACCATCGAACTGGTGGTGAAAAAGAGCCCCACCGGGTTGGGCGTAGATGTGCAGGTCATTACCTTCAGCACCAGCGGCGTTCGTGAGACCGTTCTGGTGAACAATGATGGATCTGAGCAGGCGAACACGTTCCCCGTGTCAGCAGCGCTGAGCATCAGCCTGGGCAAGGGGGGCAGATTCACCGGGTTCATCGAC
>JADFNF010000107.1 GCA_022563485.1 Fidelibacterota bacterium
AGGGGCCGGGATCAAGGTCCAGCCAGTCCCCGTGATGATGCCGGTTCCCAGTGTCGCCAGGCCGGCCAGGCCCGTAACCGCTACGAGCTGCACCCAGAAATAGCGGAGTGTATCCGTGGTGGGGGCATAACGGCTCAGGAAGATGATGTGGCCGGCAAAGGCCACGGCGCAAGCCAGGGTGAGGAGGTCCCCTCGGTTGACGCCGGCGGCGCCCAGGGGATCGGTCAGCAGGAGTAGTCCCAGAGTCGCCAGCACCGCGGCCACCCACCGTTTGGCCCGTAGCTGTTGGTGACCCAGGCCCCACAGGAGGAAAGGCACCAGCACCACGTTCAGCCCGGTGATGAAGGCCGACTTGCTGGCCGTGGTGTCCACCAGCCCCCAGGTCTGGAAGGCGAACCCGAAAAACAACGCCCCTCCGGTCAGGAGCCCCCCTGCCAGTTCACGGCGGGTGAGCGCCCTGAGCCGTGGCGCCGCCACGGCGGTGATGATGCCCAGGGCCAGGGCGAACCGCAGGGTCATGAACATGAAGGGTGTGGTATAGGCCAGGGATTGCTTCACCAGGACGAAAGTACTGCCCCATACCAGGGCCGCCAGCAGGAGGACCAGGTCGGCGAGGATGTGTATTTTACGGGTCGTGCTTATGGTGCTCCTTCCAGGGGAACCACCCCATTCCGGCGCCGGGAACCCAGGCGCCGGGATTATTCCAGGGCGAAATCCAGGAAGGGGCTGAAATCTCCCAGCCGGCCCACCAATTGGCCGGCCGCATCAAAGCGGAGCAGCTGGTGGGAGGACGCTTCGTTGATCAAAAAGCCCACCTGTCCCTCGCCGGGAAGGACCTGGATCTGTGCGAAGTAGCCGCTGGCATCGACCAGGATGGTCTCGGGTTGCCGGTCGGGGTCGCCGGGGATTCGGCCGGCCTCGGTCCGGGATCCGTCCTGCGCCCTGCCCACGTAGTAGCAATCCCCGTTCACCGGGTTGACGCTGATGTCCAGGATATGCAGTTCGGGCAGATATGTCGTCAAAATCCCCGTATCACTCACGCGCACCACCCCCGAGTCAGTGGCGACCCAGCACCCGCCGGTGAGCGGGTCCGCCGCGATTTGATCGGCGGAGTGCAGCTCCGCCAGAACGCTCCAGCCAGAGGGGGCAGCAATACTTAAACGATATACTTTCCCGCCCTCCGATAAGGTTGTAATGCTCAGCCAGAGCGTATGGGTCACGGAATTGAAGCTGAGCTTGCTGTCCACATTCAATGTATCGGGCAACGGCAGGGGGGAAATGACGCCGCCCCGTACGCTTCTTAGGAGGATGGCGTCAGGCATTGTCTGGAGGACGTAAACATTCCCCTCCGCAACGTCGAAAGCCAGGTCGATAGGCCGTCCATCCAGATCGATTTGCTCCTGGTTAAGCAGCTGGGTATCCAGGATATAGACGACCTTATCGAAAAAATCGGCCACCCATATCCGGTCCTCGTTGGGCTCGTAGGCGATGGCCGAAGGTGAATTTTTGGATGCCCAGCCCAGGACGTGGCTCCCGTCATAGCTGATGCGCCAGACACTGCCGTCATTGTAGTCAGCAACCCAAAAATTGAACGGTCCGGGAATGACCGTATCGGGAGTTGTAATGGCGCTTTCGCTGGTGGTTGTGATGGTCTGGATGGCGTAAACGTGCGGGACATCATAGGCTAATAGGCTATCTAAAAAGCGGGTCACCGCAAACGATACCGTGTCATAGGGCGCTGGCGGCTCACCGTCCACACCCCGGGAGATCAGGTAGCCGGTTAAATTGTTGACTGCTACCGGATCCCAGGTGAGCGTTGCCATACGACCATCGGCCACCGCCTGGAAACCGGTCGGCATGCCGTGCGTGCCGAGGTTCAAGGGGTCCAGGGGGTTGTTGTGCTCACGGCTGGAGCAGGCCAGAGCCAGTAGCCCCGTCAGGCAAAAAAAGGCCGTTCTCATGGGCCGAAAATAAATGAGATAGTGACCAGGACGAGACCGACTTCAGCCCCCAAATACCCCCACGCCGCCAGGCGATCAAGTCGTTGCGTCTCGCGAAAAAGGGCGTCCAGCTCCCCAACATTCCCGGTGGTTCTGTAGGTCTGGTAAGTGGCATCAGCCTCCCGTTGGTAGTGATAGGAGACGGCGCTGAAAAAGAGCGCCATACTCAGTCCCAGCCAGCGCTGACGGCGTACCCACTTGCTGCGAGGAGCCTTATCTACCTGCAGAGCGAGGAACAGGGTGTCCGGCAGAGCAGCGGGTACGGTCAGGCCTTCCGGAATGGTCCAGAGCGGGAGCAGTGTGAACGAGATGGGTTCAGTGGCGGCGGTGTAAACTGTGTCAGTTTGCTCCGCCGCCAGGGGTGCCAACGCAAACATCAGCAGAAGCAGGCTGTGGCGCAAAGGCCTCATGAGCTGTGACCGGGTGGTGGATACATGCGCAGGTAAATAAGTCGTCTTCGAGGCTGAACAATGACTACCCCTTGGGGAGTGACGCTGATGGCCCTGATGGGGTGCTCCAGGTCATATCGCCATAGCTCCCGTCCCGTGGCCAGTTCCAGGGCTAACAGGCGCCCCCGCGCAAATGGCACCAGGACCGCCAGCGGTGTCCCATCAGCACGAGGGCGTCCTCCTCCGATAATAGCGAGCGGCAGGTTCACCAACCCCTCGCCCTGCACCTGCCAGACTATGGCGCCGTCGCTACTGCGGAGGCCCAGGACCTCCCCCGCTCCCGTGGCCACCACCACCAGACTATCGGTCACCAGGGGTTGGCTGTAAATTGGGGCTCCCAACTGAATATGAAAAATGGTATCACCGCTACCCGGGTCCACCTTCAGGACCCGTCCATCCGAGTCAGCCAGGATCAGTTGGCCCATCCCCGTGGAGACCCAGGCAGTTGGGTTTATGGATAATTGACGCCGCCACAGGAACGGGTAATTCGCCGGTGGCGGGTCCCCCGTCTCGGCAATGTCCAGAGAGGCATCTGAAAGATCCTTGATGGGGAAGGCGTAGAGGTAGGCCTGATCGTCGAGCACCAGGGCGAGGTTGCTAAAGACCGATACCCCCCGGTAGATCCGTCCGGGAAGTTGCCGGTGCCAGCTGAGGCGGCCATCGGCGGTGTCATAGGCGGCCACTTTCCCCGTAAGACTGGCCGTCAACAGTTGTCCCCCTGCGGCGGTCATCCGCCCGGTGATGCCAGGGCTTTTTTGTGTCCAGATCTTCTTCACCGCCCCCATGTGGAAGGCGATCAGCTCCTCATCCCGAGCGGAGGCGAAATAGAGCACCGGGCCCTCCCCGTGAACGAGCTGCGCGGTGATCGCTGTCTTCATGGGCCGCCATATGCGGCTGTCCCGTTTGCCCGTCTCCATGCTGAGGCGATACAACTCCCCTCGGTGGGTCGTGACCAGCAGTATCCTGGGTCCCATGGGCAGCAGGGCCGCGGGCGGCGAGTTCAACTTTGTTTGCCAGACCAACTCAGGTTTAGGGAGGAAGGCCGTGGAGGTAGGTACGCCCGAATCTTGGTAAGCTGCTAGTAGCTCGTCGGGGGTAATCCGGGGGCCTCTGGCGCAGCCGGCCCAAAGACAGATGAGGGCCAGGTAGCCGTATCGAGCATATGGTGGGCGTCGCCGCTGCATGCCCATCAGTAGTCCCAGCCAAAGAAAAATTGGGTGAACCTGCGGCTGTCCACTGATTGAAAATCGGTGCGGCGGCCCATATCCAGCCGGAGCACAAGGCCACCCAGGAACAGGCCCCGCAATCCCACCCCGTAACTGCCGATCAGTCCCGGGAACTCACTCTCCCAGGCGTTACCCACATCCAGAAACACGGCGCCTCGAATCGGCCCGATCCACAAGGCAAAGGAGCCGCTGCGCAGGGCCAGGCTCTGCGCAAAGGGGAAACGGAGCTCCTGGTTGAGCATGATGACCTTTCGTCCGAAGATCTCCCTCAAATTGTAGCCCCGCATGCCCCAACTGCCGCCGATGTAGTAGGGGCGCACATCGGTCCCCAGGTTGTACCACACCAGGGTGCGTTGGGCAAAAGTCACGTTACGGGTTATCCGGAAATAGTATCGGTTATCAATCAGGGCCGTATAATTATGAATTTGTGCGTTCTGGAAATTATAGGTCTGACCCACGGTGAGCCGAATGCGCCAGCCGTCAACCGGCCCTACGGGATGCCATAGGGAGTTGTCATGAACCCATGAGAAATAATTGGACAGCAGGAAGGCATCCCTGTTTCCTTCTTGGCCAAAGAAAGTCTTCTGGGACTTCCATAGGCTGCCACTGATCTCTACCCGGCGGAAGACGCTCAAAGGGTAATTCATGGCCGCCCGCACACCAAGCGTCTTCTCAAAGTAGAATTGTTGGTAGGGATCATAATAGATGTTGGCGAACCGGAAAACGCCAAAGGAGTGATTGACGCGACGGGTCAGGTTGACCATGGTAACCGCCAAATTAAAGCGATCAATGAACTCCGAACTGGTCTGGGCCGTGTTGGCAATGAGGAAATGATAATATCGATTACCGAGTATGTCCGAGAGTCCCAGCTGAAAACCGCCCAACAGTCCAAAAATGGGATCGAAGGCCACGGCCGTCTGGGCGATATCAAGGCTGTATTTCAGGTGATAGGGGCTGCTTTCGGTCGCCTTTCCTCCTGAATACCTGGGCTGGGTCCAACTGCCGCCGCGAGCCGACCAGGTACTCGGTCCCGCGGGTTGGGGAGCAGGCAGAGAGTCGGCAGATGCCAGATGCAGCTGGAAACTGTAGCTCGAAAACGTGGTCAGGAGCAGACTGTCCCCCGGCATGGGGAGAAAATCCACCGCCCCGGTATGGAGGTTGGTGAGGGGTGACAGGGCCATGGATGAGTCGTTTGCCAGGGCCTCATCCGGCAGCCTGAGACGCCAGATATTGGGTGTCCCTGATCGGTCAGATACGAACAGGATCTGGCGGGGATCGTCCAGGGACCACCGGGGCCGTCGATCCTCGTAGGGGCCGTTGGTGAGCACCCTGATCTGTCGAGTGTCCAGGTCCAGGAGCAACAGGTTGGTGCCTCCATCCAGCTCGGGGCGGTCCCGATCGGAACTGAAGACGATAGTTCTGCCATCGGGGCTGAAACTCGGATCGCGGTCCAGGTAGATATCATCGGTGAGGCGTAATGCTTCGGATGCCGCTATATTCCAGAGATAGAGATCGGTCTGGCCGGCCCGGTCTTGAGCAGAAAAGACGATGCGGTCACCCTTTGGGGACCAACCGGGGGACCGGATGGTGACCAGACTGGGATGGGAAAATTCACCCACCTTATTCAAGGATTCCAGGTCCACCAGACGAACGACGTCCCGCTCATAACTCTTGGCCACAAAGGCTAACAGACCTTCCCCATTGATCGCCAGCCCGCTCTGAAGGAAGTGCAGGGATTCCATTTCCGGGCTACGCTCACCTTTGAGCACCAGCTGTACCTCGGACGTCTCCAGATTCTGCCGGTAGATGCTGGCATGCCCATCACGGGTGGAGAGGTAGACCACGTGGGACTTGCCGGCGGCGTCCTGGTAGATGGACGGGCTGACATTGGTACCTAGACGGGTCAATATTCGGGTCTTATAGCCGGGCATGGTCTGCTTAGCGAGGGTCCCGGCCGCAGCCTGCTTGAGCGACAGGCGCCACTCCCTGGAGATCTTGGCATAAGGATCACCGGTGACTGCCTCCAGGGTCTCCTCCATCGATTTGTGGTGGGCATGCTCCACCATGATCTGGCGAATCCGGTCGGCGCCGTAGGTCTCTTCCAGGTAGCGCAGAAACGATTGGCCTTCCTTATAGAGTAGGTAACCGGCACTGGCTACACTCGACAACGGCAGGAGATGATCGTTCAGTAGGGCGTCTCGGATGATCATCTCCGCTTCGGTGTCCCAACCTTCGGACCACCACTCAGCCAATCCCTCGGTAAACCACAGGGGAAAGCCGGGTTGGTCCAAAACACCGATTTTCCCCGTTTCGTAGGCGGCGAAAGCGGACGCCAGCATCTGCTCCGATTCCCACACCAGTTGTCCCTCGTATAGGACGACAGTCGCTCCAATTTCCGCCAGTTCGGCCCGGGCCGATTCGATTTCAGCGGTAACCCGGTTCCAGACATCAGCAACGTTCTCATCCCTGGATCGAACCATTGCCCTGGACGACTGTACCCGGGCCTTATTGCGCCCCAGCCACAGCGGTATGTTCAGCCCGATTTTCGCCCCCAGCACATCCGCCCCGAGGGACGGCGCCGAAGCAGCGCCCGCCTCGCCGACGGCTGAATAGGTGATTCCGGCCAGTATGTCAGGGTAATTCTTGCGCACGGCCAACTCGGCCTGAAGCACCGCAATCCGCTGCTGTCCCAAGGCAATCCGGTAGGCTGGATTGATCCCCCGGGCCCGCTCAAGCCAAGTCTCAGCAGGAAGCAGAGGCGGTATGGGAGCCCGCAGACCGGTGAAAGCATCGGCACTGAATTCACCGTCGAACAGGGCCTGCAGGTCGCTTTCGGCGCTGGCCAGCTGGCCTTTAAAACCGTTGATGCGGCTCTCAATGAGTGAGATTTCAATCTGCAGTTTCAGAACCGGGTGCTGGGTCACGCCGCCACCGGTGGAGTACTGGGTCAGCGCGATGGCCCGGAACGATTCCAGCTCCTGCCGATAGGCCCGCAGGATTGCCAGAGAATTCCTGCTGACCGTAAAAGTTTCCCAGGCTTTCCACATCTGGTAGGTGGCCTGAACCCGCTTCTGGCGCAGTCGCCAGCCGGCGATGTCCGCGCTCTCCCGGGCCAAGTCCCTGTCCCGGCGCAATTTGCCCCACAAGGGGATCGCCTGTCCCAGCATGAGTTGCGCCTCAATGGGTCCGTTCCGGGTCTCGATGGGACTGAGAAATAGGGTGGCGTCGATCTTGGGATCGGGCAGGGTTCCCCGTGACTTAACCCGGATCAGGGCCGCCTCGCGGGCCTCCAGGTCGGCGGCAATACTGCGGTTTGTCTCCATTAGCAGCTGGACCGGCCCCGTCAGGTTGCTCCCTGTCTGCGCCTGCTGATGGACCTGTGATAAGGCCGA
>JADFNF010000108.1 GCA_022563485.1 Fidelibacterota bacterium
GTTTCAATCCCCCCCAGGCAAAATCGGTTAGCGGTATCTCGTCTGCCCCGATCATCCGGCGCATTAGCCCCACTCGCTCGGGCATTACCGGGTGCAGTAGCTGCAGCGCCAGTCGTAGCGCTTCGGCGGCGTGGTACAAGGTGCTACCGGCCAGCGTCTTATCTTCCTTTACCTGGTGCCAGGGCTGGCAGCGCTCCAGATAGCCGTTAACTCGCCGCACAAGCTCCATGCCCTGCTCCACCGCCTCATGCAACCGCATGGCCTCGATCAGGCCGGGGACTTTTGCCACTACTTTTGCAGCCTCTGCCTTTAGCAGCTCTTCATTGGCCGGGTCCGGGGCCACAACCGGCTTAGGCACCAGCCCCTCGAAGTGCCGCCGGATGAACTTGGTCACCCGGTTCACCAGGTTGCCCAGGTCGTTGGCCAGGTCGGCGTTATAGCGCCGCACAAAGGATTCCGCCGTGAAACTGGCGTCCTGTCCCAGCACCATGTCGCGCATCAGGTAGTAGCGCAGCGGGTCCACCCCCACCTGGGCGATCAAATCGAGGGGACGCACCACGTTGCCCCGCGACTTGGACATCTTGTCCTCACCCATCAGCCACCAGCCGTGGGCGAAGATGGTCCTGGGCAGGTCGATGCCCGCCGCCATCAGCATGGTGGGCCAGTAGACACAGTGAGCGGTTAGAATGTCCTTGCCGATCAGGTGGTAGTCGGCGGGCCACCACTTGGAGAATGTGGCCTGGTCCTCGGTATAGCCAATGGCCGAAATGTAATTGGTCAGGGCGTCGAACCAGACGTAGGTGACGTAATCGCTGTCAAAGGGCAACTCGATGCCCCACTCCAGGCGCGACTTGGGCCGCGAGATACACAGGTCGCCCAGCGGCTGGCGCAGGAACCCCAGCACTTCGTTGCGCCGGTGGTCCGGCTGGATGAATTGGGGGTGCTCGTTGATATAATCAATCAGTCGCTGCTGGTAGGCCGACATGCGGAAAAACCAGTTCTGCTCCTTGATCTTCTCCACCTGCCGGAACTCCCCCGAGTCCAACTCCCTTTGGGTGATGAAGCGCTCCTCGGACACCGAGTAAAGCCCCTCGTACTCGTCCTGGTAGATCTCCCCCTGGTCATACAGGTCCTGCAGCAACCGCCGCACCACCTTTTTGTGGCGCTCCTCGGTGGTGCGAATAAAGTCGTCGTGGGAGATGTCCAGTTGCCGCCACATCTCCTGGAACCGTTGGACGAACTCGTCGGTGTGGGCCTGAGGGTCGGCCCCCCGCTGCTGGGCCGCCTGCTGCACCTTCAGGCCGTGCTCGTCAGTACCCGTAAGAAAGTGTACCTCATCGCCCAGCGTGCGGTGGTAGCGGGCCAGCACGTCCGCCAGGATGGTGGTGTAGGCGTGCCCCAGGTGCGGCTGGTCGTTCACGTAGTAGATGGGGGTGGTGATATAGAATTTGGGCATAAGCCTTTTTTGGGACTCCCTGGTTTGGCGGGGAAGTTAGGCAATGGCGGGTATCGATACTAGATGCCGGATGGTTGATCAACAAGTCACCGAATACGGCAAAATTCTGCTCTCCGCTAAAATTGTTCGAGCAACACTATATCTTTATTCGTCTAATTTTTCCTGGCGGATGGTTCCTTCGACTGGTTGGCCATAGTGATATTCCCGTTGGTGCCGGCGCCATCGTCAAGTACCTCATTTTTGGGTATCAGCCACGGTCCGTCATCTTCGTCGCGGTCCAGGCGGCCGACCAACTCCAGTCTCAGGTCATGACCGCCGCAACGAGCCGGTTTAAACCGGGCACGACATATTTATCGCCGGCCGGATCCAGGGGTGAGAGGGTAACAATAGTGTCAACTGCCGGACGATCAGAGTTCATACGGCTGGCGAACTAAGGTCTTTACAGGGCCTGAGAACATTTTTGTAATGCGGCTGAGGGTTTTGTACTTTTAGACGATGCGGGAGCCGATTCGTCTCCCCGTTGTGCAGTGGCAGGGCGTACTTTCTGGAGGTATTCGCCCACGGGCCTGCCGGATTTCCAGTATTGAACGATAGGATATTGAAAGCGGAAGCGACACCCAGGGAGGATGACCGGGCTCAAATGCCCCATCAGGACCTGCGGGCCAAATACGACCGCCTGGCTACCCTGCTGGTAGAGATGGGTGGCTGTGTGGTTGCCTGCAGCGGTGGTGTGGACAGTATGTTACTGGCCTCGCTTGCCCATGGCGCCCTGCCGGGCCGTTGCCTGGTGGTCCACGCGATGAGTGCTGCCGTCCCGGTGGAGGATACCGCCCGCGTCAGGGCCTTTGCCGCCGGCGCGGGGTGGCAGTTGCGCATGGTCACCACTGGCGAATTCGACGATGAGCATTACCTGAGTAATCCCATCAACCGCTGTTATTACTGCAAGAGCCACTTGTATGAGAGCCTGGTGCCGTTGGCGAAAATGGTGAATGACGGTGACCAGGGGGCCGTGGTCCTCAGCGGCGCCAATCTGGACGACCTGGCCGAATACCGCCCCGGCCTGGAGGCGGCTTCCCAATATGGTATCAGGCACCCCTTTGTAGAGGCGGGCCTCACCAAGGCGGACATCCGGGCCGTCTGCCGCTGGCTGAGCCTGCCCTTTGCGGAAATCCCGGCCTCACCCTGCCTGGCGAGTCGTATCTACACCGGTACCCGGGTCACACCACAACGGCTAGCAGCGGTACACTTTGCCGAACAATCCTTGAAGCAGACCCTGGGGGTGCAGGTCATTCGGTGCCGCTTGAAGGCCGATCACATGCTGGTTGAGATCCCGGCTGAGGACCGCTGGCGGGTAAGTGAACCGGTCCTGGGCGAACTGCGCCGCGACCTGCTCGACCGCTATCCCTTTATTCTATCCCTGGAGGCCGACCCTGAGCCTTACCAGCCGGGACGGGCGTTTACCGAGCTGGGGCATGATCAAATTTGACCACACCCGTAAGGCCCGGATCGGCCTGCCTGAGTCGGTATTTTGCGAGCATAAATCGGCGGCCATGCTGGATGAGATCATCACCCAGCTGGTTGAGGATACGGCCCGTCCAACCCTCTTTACCCGCCTGGATGCAGCTAAGTTTGCCGCCCTGGACCCCGCCCTGGCAGCCCGCCTGGATTATCACCCCTTGTCGCGCACCGCCTTTCTCAACGGCGTTCACGATGATCAGGGCCCAGGCCGGGTCGCCATCATCACTGCCGGGACTTCCGATCTGCCCGTGGCCTGGGAAGCGCTGCGTACCCTGGAACACCTGGGCCTTCAAGGGACCCTGATCCCTGACGTGGGGGTAGCCGGTCTCTGGCGGTTGCAGGAAAGGTTGGAGGAGATCAATGCCCACCAGGTGATCATAGCCCTGGCCGGTATGGATGGCGCCATGATCTCGGTCATCGCAGGACTGACTTCCCGGCCGGTCATCGGTGTCCCCACCTCGGTGGGCTATGGCGTCAGCGCCCAGGGGCTGACGGCCCTCAACAGTATGTTGGCCAGCTGCTCACCGGGGGTGGTGGTGGTGAACATCGATAACGGCTACGGGGCCGCCTGTGCCGCCTCGCGGGTGCTCCGGGGCGTCAGACATGTCCCGGAATAAGACCCTCACGATCCGTATGCCCTCGGGGATCAGTGGGGATATGCTGCTCACCGGCCTGGCCAGGCTGGCCAATATGGATCCACCCGCCCTGAGCGCGATGGTCGAGGACATCGGTGTCCCAGCGCTGAATGACTGCGTCAGGATCATTCCGGCCCAGGTGAACGAACTGTCGGGCTGGCGGGCGGAAGTCACCCTGCCCCAGGAGCATAGCCACCGCACCTTTGACGACATCCGGCGGATCATTCGCGCCAGCAGGTTGACGCCACCGGCGAAGGCCCTGGCCGAGGACGCCTTTCACCGCCTCGCCGTCGCGGAAGGGGTAGTGCATAACCAATCCCCGGACCAGGTCACCTTTCACGAGGTTGGGGCCCTGGACAGTATTTTGGATGTCTGCCTGTCCGCCGCTCTGTTCGACCACCTTCAAATCGATCACCTGCGGTGCAGCCCCCTGCCGGTCTGCGACGGCACCGTCCAGAGCGCCCACGGCGTCCTGGCCACACCGGCCCCGGCTGTATTGCTCCTGTTAGAGGGGGTCCCCGTCTATGGCATCGACTCGGAGGGGGAGACCGTCACTCCGACGGCCATATCGCTCTTGAAGGCGATGGGTGCCGAATTTGGTCTCTGGCCGCCCATGATGGTGGAACGGGTTGAACGGGCCTACGGCGGGCGGGTACTGCCTAACATACCCAATGGGGCCATTTTCGCCCTGGGGCAGGCCTATGAGTCCCCCGATAATTATAGATCTTGAAAACATGACGCGGGAACGAGAGGTCTCCGTCACCTGATCCTGCGCCAGTAATACCTTGGGGGAGACCCTACCCTAGGGCGACTCGGCCACGAACGTCCGGTATAGGGCCTCGATTTGATCTTTCGTTATATCGCGGGAGCGGATCAGGTACCGGTAGCGGAAGGTGGCCGCTTCTCCCTGCTTGATGGCGAAGTCCAGTGATTCTTCAGCCCCATCGGTAAACATATGCCGCCCGAAGGGATTGGCGGTGAAAAGCCCGTAGGTGCGGGCATGCCAGTAGGTCGGATTGCCCGGGTTCTCCGGGTGGTCGAAGATCACGACGGTCACTGCTTCCCCTTCTATTGCGCCATGGAGGGCGACCCACCGGGCACGGGCGTCCCAGGCGTCTTGGCCGGTGAGGCCTTCGGCTAGTGAGGTACGCTCCCTTTACGCCGTCGTTATCCATGATGGGGACTTCGGTTGCGACGCCACTGGCATTGGTGAGCCGGAGGGGTTCATCGGTGGGGTGTTCGAGTGCCCGGGTGACCCGCAGACCGGTCATCCCCTCCTTGGTATCGTTGAAGACCGCCCGTTCATCGAGGGCCGTGAGGGTCGTAATGCGGTCGATGATCCGCAGGTTGGGCTCGGCCTGGAAGACGAACCGGGTGTCTTCCAGGAGCAACGTTTTTCCGCCCGGTTTCACCCAGTCCATGGTCACCGCGAGGTCGTTACCCTGGGCCATTAAGATTTCCCGGTGTTCGATGGTCCCCATATGAGATCGATCGCCGGGGGGGAGTGGCATCGGAGTAGCCCCAAAAAACCAGGCCGTTGACGTCCCCAAAGGTGAACCAGAGGCCCGCATGGTGCCGGTGATCCACGCGCTCCCCCGCCCGTGGCTGGAGGGGATATCCTCGGGTAACGAAGTGCCCGTGGGCGGTCATGATGGGGAAGAGGACTGGTTTCTTCAGCGTCTGTTGGGCCGGGTCCGGGTAGATATAGGCCGTGAAGAGCTCACCGCCAACCAGGATGTCCACGCGCCGTTCGGCTTCGTTGGGGACAATGCGTATGGTGTCGTCCCGGTCAGGCTCGTCAGGGACAACGGGATCGCCGGCCTTCTGCGGCGCGCAGCCGACCGATAGGGAAATCATGAGTAGCATTCCCAGGCAGCCCACCCGGCGGAGCTGCGTCGGTGGAAGAAAGTCCACGGCGTTCACACCTTGGCTAATCATGAACAAAAGGGGCAGGGCCAGCCCATCTAGGGCGATTTCAGCCCGTCCAGCACTCCGCGCAGGTAGGCGAAGGACTCTTTCATCCCCGGTAGGGGGTCATCGGGATGGATCTCGTATTCCAGGTTCACGTATCCGCCATACTTCATCTTCTTGAGCTGCTTGAATATAGCTGCGATAGGCATGGCCCCGGTACCGACGGTAACCTGGGATTCCTTGTCCATCAGGTCGCGCAGGTCCTTCATGTGGATATCCAGGACGCGGTCCCCGGCCTCGGCGATGGCTGCAACCACGTCCCTACCGGTTCGGGCTGTGTGTCCCACATCGACGCACAAACCCACACGGGGGTCCATGTCTTTGATGATCTTGAGGGCGTCCGAGGGCGCCGGGAAGTATTTGTCCTCGGGGCCGTGGTTGTGAATGGCCACCTTGATGTCGTACTCAATGACAAATTTCTCGATGCGGGGCAGGGTCTCAGGCGTCGCTGCGATCACCATGAGCGGCATGCCGGCGTTCTTGGCATATTCAAAATATCGGCGAATATCGTCATCATCGTCCTTTTGCAAGGTGATGACGCCGCCACCCACGATGGTCAAGCCGGCCCGTTGGAATTCACGGCGCGCGGCAGCGACTTCATCCGATGTGCTCTCGTAGGGCAGATGGAACGACTTGATGTTCACGTAGGGAGTCCCAATTTCCTTGATCATGGCAATGGCTTCCGGGCGGTCGAACGTGCGCAGCGAATAACTCGCGACACCGAGTTTAATCTCCCAGTCCGGTGATTGGGCGGCGCCACGACCGATCAGGGCGGTCCCGATCAGTAGCAGGCTGGCGACGCCGATACCGGCGCGTTGAGGAAATCCTAGGTGGATAAGGCTCATCATGGTGTTGGTCTCCTCGGTGTGTCCATTCGGTGCGGTCTTGCCGGTGTTCAATGTCTCAATGGCCCGGTGGCAGCACGCGAATCTTGATATTGCGAAACCAGACCGCATCGCCATGATCCTGAAGGACAATATGCCCCCTCCGCTGATCGCCAAAGCCGTCGATGTCTTTGTATTTACTGGCAGCGAGGGCCCCATCCATCTCGGGGGTCCCCAGATCGAACGCCAGTACTTTGGCGCCGTTGAGCCAATGCTCTGCGTGGTTACCGTCAAAAACGATGCGCGATTGATTATATTGGCCAACGGGCCGCAGCTGTTTGTTATCGCCCGGAGGAATCAGATCGTAAAGGGCCGCCGTCCGGTGATCCGGGTCGGCACCATCGAGATGCACAGCGTCATCGAGGATCTGGTACTCAAAGCCGAGGGCCGCATGGGAAGGCCCTCCACGGGTAGACAATTCCTCGGAGACATTGTACTTCACACCGCTATTCCCGCCTGAACTGATGCGCCACTCGAACACGAGTTCAAAATTATCGAAGGCTTCAACGGTCATGAGGTCACCGCCCTCCAGGGGCTGGCCATCAGCGTGTACCGGTACGTCGCCACTGTCCAGCTTTTTG
>JADFNF010000109.1 GCA_022563485.1 Fidelibacterota bacterium
CGAAGGGTTGGGCGAGGAACTGCCCCACTGATTTGGGCTGGTGGCGGGAGATGTCCAGCCCCACCTCGGCCATAACCTTGATGGCCAGAGGATGGACCTCACTGGCCGGAACGATACCGGCGGAGTAGACCGCCCAATCGGGCCGCAGCTGGCGGAGGAAAGCCTCGGCCATCTGGGAGCGGCACGAATTGCCAGTGCAGAGGATCAAGACGCGCATGGATATTCCCCATCAGCGACAGCTGCGGTAGGGGCTTACTGCTGCAATATGCCCCTACCGTCGCAGGCGTTTCAAACGACCCCCAACGGATCAGCAGTCGTGGTACATCTCGAACTCGAAGGGATGGGGCCGCTGGCGCATGTTGTCCACCTCTTCCCGGCGCTTGTAGTCGATGAAGACCTCGATAAGATCGGTCGTGAACACATCGCCTTTGACGAGCCAGTCGTGGTCGGCCTCCAGGGCATCCAGAGCCTGGTCCAGGCTCATGGGCGCCGTAACGATGCCCTCCAAATCCCGGGCTGACATGAAGAAAATATCCTGATCCAGGGGTTCGCCGGGATCGGTCTTGTTTTCGATGCCGTCCAGCCCCGCCATGATCATGGCCGAGAAGGCCAGGTATGCGTTGCACGAATTATCGGGCGTACGGAACTCGAAGCGCTTGGTCTTGGGGTTGTCCGAGTAGGTGGGGATCCGGATCGCCGCCGAACGGTTCCGGGCCGAATAGGCCATATTCACCGGCGCTTCGAAACCGGGCACCAGACGCTTGTAACTGTTGGTGGTGGGGTTGGTAATGGCGATGAGCGCCCTGGAATGCTTGATGAGACCGCCGATAAAGTACATAGCCATATCGGAAAGACCGGCATATTTTTCCCCCGCAAAGAGGTTCGTGTCCCCCCTCCAGATGGAACAATGGATGTGCATGCCCGAACCGTTGTCATTGAATAGCGGCTTGGGCATGAAGGTGGCGACCTTCCCATACTGCCGGGCCGTGTTCTTGACCACATATTTGAACCACTGCATGTTGTCTGCCATTTGCAACAGGGGCTCGTAGCGCATATCGATCTCGCCCTGGCCCGCCGTGGCCACCTCATGGTGGAGGGCCTCCACCTCGATACCCATGTTCTCCAGGATGGTGGTGACGTCGGCCCGGTAGTTCTGCAGCGTGTCGGACGGCGGCGTGGGAAAATAGCCACTCTTGGCCCTAATCTTGAATGCCAGGTTACCCCCCTCCGATTTCTCACCGCTGTTCCAATGCGCTTCGGTGGAATTGATGGCGTATGAGGAGGCGGAGCCGTCCGCGGGGTTGGAGAATCGGAGATCGTCAAAGATAAAGAACTCAGCTTCGGGCCCGAAGTATGCCTGGTCTCCCAGACCGGTGGAATTGAGGTGTTCGATGCACTTCTTAGCTACAGTCCTTGGGTCCCGATGATAAGCTTCCCGGGTGATCGTGTCGATGATATCGCAAATCAGGACCAGGGTCTTGCGTTCAAAGAAAGGATCGAGGCGGGCTGTCCTCGGGTCGGGCTTAATCAACATGTCGCTCTCGTGAATTTCCTTCCAGGCCCGGATCGACGAACCGTCAAATCCCACCCCCTCGGTAAACACGGTCTGATTAAACTGGCTTACCGGTGTGGAAAAATGGTGCCAGGTTCCCTGGATATCGATAAAACGGTAATCAATAAACTCGATTTTTTCATCGGCAACACGTTTGATGAGGTCCGTAGGTGTCATCAATCTTCCTTTCAATCGTCTCGGTTAGTGGTGTTTAAAAGCGGCGTCGGCCACCCGGACAACCCCGCGCTCCTTGTACTGCGACATAATGATCCGGGCTTCGGTCCGCTTGACCCCCGGCCACGATTGGATTTCCGAGAGTAGATTCTCCAGGGTGGCGGTGTTTTCGGTCCGCACTACCAGGATATGAGACCCCTCGCCGGTCAGGCTCACGCATTCCAACACCTCGGGTTGGGCCAAGGCGAGCTCGACCACCTCCTTGTAGTGGGCTGAGCTCTCACTGATCAAGGTGATGTACGCCCCCACGTCCATACCGATCTTCTTGGGGTCCACAGTGGCCTTATAGCCCAGGATCACGCCATTCTCCTGCAACTTCTTGATCCGTTCCGCAACCGCCGGAACCGACATCCCCACCTGATGCGCCAGCTCGCTGGTGGTCTGGCGTCCGTTTTCCTGTAGGTGTTCAATGAGGAACTTGTCGATTTGATCCAACATAGGCCGACTTGATATTACCAAGGTCATCACACAAATGCAATAATATATTAAGTATTATTATCCAATTCCTAATAATTTCAGGACCGCCAAGGGTAAGCAAGAGCGAGTGGTCCCGCTGGAATCGGCAGCGACCGCTACCATAACAAGGTTTTATCAGCACATTGCCAGCAGCTGGCGAGTGCGGTAAATTGCGGTCGTGGAATCTGTTCACCGCAAATCAGCAGCCGTGACCCTGGCGTAGCCCAGATGACGCCACCCTCAGACGCCGGGCGATTGGCGCCGGTCGCTGGCTATTCACCTTTTTATCTCTGGCTCCAACGGCTGGTAAAGGTCGAACCTGAAGAATTAAAGGCGTTGATCTGGTCGTCGCTCTACTTCTTCTCGCTGCTGTGTGCCTACTACATCGTGCGCCCCATGCGCGATGAGATGGCCATTGCTGGGGGGATAGAGCATATTCAATGGTTATTTACCGGCACTTTTCTGGTGATGCTTGCCGCCGTGCCCCTGTTCGGCTGGGTGGCCTCGCGCTACAGCCGGAAGCAGTTTCTGCCCTACGTCTATTATTTCTTTATCGCCAACCTGTTACTGTTCTTCGCTCTATTTAAATCGGACCTGACCCACGCCTATGTCGCCAGGGCGTTTTTTATCTGGGCCAGCGTATTCAACCTCTTCGTCATATCGGTATTCTGGAGCTTTATGGCCGATATTTTCAGCACCCAACAGGCGCAGCGGCTATTTGGCTTTATCGCCGCCGGTGGGACCGCTGGCGCCCTGGCCGGCCCCGCATTGACCGCCACCCTGGCCATCCCCTTAGGTCCCGCCAACCTGCTGCTCATTTCGGCGGCGTTTTTGGCATGGGCGGTGTTCTGCATCACCCGGCTGTTTGCCTGGCAGGCAGGAATGACGGCCAGCCGGTCCGGTTCCGGGATAGAGACCGGGGGCAGGGCGGGGGCCACACCGGTGGACCAGGCCATGGGGGGCGGGATTTTTGCGGGCATCCGTCTGGTTGCAAGCTCTTCATACCTCCTCGGCATCGCCCTCCTCATGCTGTTATTCACCACCCTGGCCACCTTCCTTTATTTTCATCAGGCCCAGATCATTCGAGATAGTTTTGCCGATTCGGCCGAGCGCACCGCAGTTTTTGCCGCCATGGATTTTGCCGTCAACGCCCTGACGGTCACCATCCAGGTGTTCCTGACGGGCCGCATTGTGAAGGCCTTGGGTATGGGCTGGACCCTGGCCCTGATTCCCCTGGCCCTGGGAGTCGGGTTCCTGATATTGGGCTTGAGGCCGGTGCTGGGGGTGCTGATCGTGGTGCAGGTTCTGCGCCGGGCCGGTAATTACGCCATCATGAGACCGGCCCGCGAGATGCTTTACGTCGTCCTGGGCAAGGAAGAGAAGTACAAGGCGAAAAATTTTAACGATACGGTCGTTTACCGGGGCGGCGACGCCGTCAGCGCCTGGGTGTATACCGGCTTGCGCGGTCTGGGCGCCAGCCTGGCAGCCATCGCTTTTATTGCCGTGCCCCTGGCCGGTCTATGGGCCTGGATATCCTTCAGGCTGGGCAAACGACAGGAGCAGCTGGCCAAAGATGCCGGCTGAGTAATGGATCGGCCTATTCCTCCACGGAAGGCTCCCCGGTCGATGGGCCTGAGGGTCATGGGAAAATTTGCCGGTTGGGACGCCACCAGGTTCTAACTTGCTGGAGTTTCACCGCCTATATTGGGCATGACGACGCATCAATCGGATGCCTAAATCGCAGGAAGGAGATCAATGAAATGGACCGTAAATCGAGAACCCTGACACGCCGGGACGTCCTGAAACTTGGCCTGGGCGCCGGGGCCGGAGTCATGCTGGGGCGACTACCCCTCTTCGCCCAATCCGCCACCCCGATTTTGCGCACCATCCCTTCATCGGGGGAGAAACTCCCCGCCATCGGCTTGGGGTCTGCCAGGACCTTCAACGTGGGATCTTCTGATGAGGAACGGGCGCCCCTCAAGGAGGTGCTGCGGCTCTTCGCCGAGCTGGGGGGCACCCTGTTCGATACGGCCCCTACCTACGGCCGATCGGAAGCCGTCGCCGGGGACCTGGCCGCCGAACTTGGTCTGCAAGACAAGATCTTCTGGGCAACCAAGATAAGCCGTGCCGGGGATCGGCAAGCTGGTATCAAGCAGATGGAAACGTCCATGGAGCGCTTTCGTAGCGACCATATCGAACTCGAACAGGTGCATAATCTGGGCCTGACCAATACCCACCTCGCCACCTTGCGCGAGTGGAAGAAGGCAGGACGCGTCTCGTACCTGGGGATAACCACCTCTTCGCTGAGGCAGTTCGACGAGGTTGAAAAACTCCTGAAGAACGAGACCCTGGATTTCGTCCAGCTCAACTACTCCCTCGGCACCCGGCAGGCTGAGAACCGGCTGCTCCCGTTGGCCCAGGACCGGGGCGTGGCCGTCCTGGTGAATCGTCCCTTCGAAGGGGACGCATGTTCCGGGCGGTATCCGGCCAGAGCGTTCCGGAATGGGCCGCGGAGTTCGAGGCTGTGAGCTGGGGACAGTTCTTCCTGAAGTACGTGCTATCCCATCCCGCCGTCACCTGCCCGATCCCAGCCACATCCGATCCGAAGCACCTTAAGGACAACATGGGTGCCATGGTCGGCGGGCTGCCCGATCAAAAGATGAGAAAACGGATGGTGGACTTCATCAACGACCTTTAGGTCAGGGGCAGGCTGTCCACGGGACGTTAGCCTAACGAGCTAGGGTGCGCGGGACCGGGGAGTAGGGTTTAACCCTTCGTCCCCCCACTTTTTCTCCTCTGCAACGGCGCCCGTGTGGGGTTCAAGCGAACCTTCGGACTAGGCTTCCAAAACTTTGAACTAGGGACTCGAAACTAGCTTCTATTCCAGCACTACCCCACCCTTTCGCCTGATACGTTATTTGCGCCCCCTGCGCGAAGGGCATCGTTGGCGGCCCCGGTTACTCATCCAGCTCCGGGGCCTTTTTACGGAAGATATCCAGGAAATCCAGCCGCCAGCTGCGGTTCTCCGTCTGGATCCGCCATATGAGGATCACCCCCACGAAAGCCAGCAGGATGTTGGCCGCCCACATGGCCAGGAAGGGTGATAGCAGACCCCGGTCGGCCAATTCCTCGCCGGCGATGAGCAGGGCCCAATAGATCACGAAAAAACCGAGGCTCATCGACGAGGCTACGGCAAATCCGCCCCGCTGGGCCATGATGCCCACCGGCGCCCCCACCAGGATGAACACGATGCAGGCAAAGGGGATGGCGAACTTCTTGTGAATCTCCACCAGGTAGCGGTTGATCCCTCTCATATAGCTCTGGAGCAGGTTGAAATCCCCCACCAGCCCGCGCTCCAGGTTCTTGGCTCGACGGGCCAGACGGATGGAATCCTGCCGGGATAGTTCGCTGCTATCGGCAATGGTCTGCTGCCACCTGGCCACCGCCGCCAGGGCGGCTGTCCTGGTGGTGTCCATTGACAGAGCGTAGGGGGTCTGGGAGGAGATCCGATTGGCGATCCGGGTCTTGACAGTGGCTATTTTCCCCTCGTAGTTCCTGATCTTGCCGAGCATCATGGGGATGTCCATCTCCCGGTCACCCCGTTGCTCGCTCTGCCGGCGCTCCAGGTAGAGATTGTCCACGGGAATGACAATACGATGACGGGAGAACTTCAGGCGGCGATAACTGTCAAAATCCGGCAGGCCCAACTCATGGATCTCACCATCCTCCAGGTTCAGGAGGATAGCATCGTCTATCGCCTGCATGGTGCCCCGGTCGGCGAAAATGGTCATTTGGCTGGTGCGGTTATCCTTGCTATAGATCAGAATGTCGGTGAAAAGGGTCCCCTCCCTGCCGCGCACGATCATCCCGTAGGAGGGGAGGTAATCGACAAAGTACCCTACCTCGATAGCCATGTCAGGACGCTTCCGGCTGATGTCACCCGAGAGGAGCCGAGCCCGATGATTGGCGTTGGGAAGAATCTGGGTGTTAAATAAAATGAGCATCAGGCAAATCACCGTACCAAAGATCAGGGCCGGCTGCAAGATGGTGGCATAGCTAATCCCCGAAGTGCGCATGGCCGTGATTTCGTTATCGTGTGCCATGCGCCCGAAAGCCATGAGGGTGGCAACCAGCACCGCCATGGGTGCCGCCAGGGCCACGATCCACGCTAAGTTCAGGGCCACATATTCCATCAAAATGCCAATTCCCAGCCCTTTGCCCAGGAACCGATCAATGGCTCGCAGCAAAAAGTTGGTCAAGAGCACAAACAGCAACACTATGAGGGCCAGGGTGAAAGGGAAAAAATGCTCTTTTAGGATGTAGCGCTGGAAGACTTTCATCCGGGGAACTTAACGGCAGTATGGGAGGGAACCCAAGATCAAATGACCTTGACTGTCGACGAGGGGGAGCGGTAAGTTCGCTTGCGCAAATTGGCCGGACCCGCGACCCGGGGTTCCCGGACCCTGGCGTATATGGTGGGCGTAGCTCAGCTGGTTAGAGCACCTGGTTGTGGCCCAGGAGGCCGTGGGTTCAAGTCCCATCGCTCACCCCGAAGACTTGAATGCCAGCATGCAATCGGGGCGTGGCGCAGTCCGGTAGCGCACCTGCTTTGGGAGCAGGGGGTCGTAGGTTCAAATCCTATCGCCCCGACACCGAAATTTGTCGACGGGAGACATGCTTCTCGTCGGCATTTTCATTTCTGCCTTGCCAGATTGGAAATCCCCGTAGGTCTGCAAACAACTGCAAAGAACCGCAAATATCCCCCCGGATAGCATACGGATTGTAGC
>JADFNF010000110.1 GCA_022563485.1 Fidelibacterota bacterium
TCAATTGGAGTCCAGCCGGTTAAGTCTACCTCCAATGTTGTCGCAGATGAATCATTCATAATGATACTCATCGTTCCGTCAGCTACACCTTGCACTTGTGGCGAAAAAGTAACAACGACAGTTTGACTAACGAGTGGAGCAAGGGAAAACGAGGTGTCAGCAGCCTGGAAATAAGCGTGGGACAAATTGATATCACTTACCACAACAGTTGTATCTCCCTGGTTTTTTATAACCAGGGATAGTGATACGGCCTGCCCAACGGCTACCTCTTTGAAATGCAAGAATTCGGGAAATACGGAAACCTGGGCGAAGGCAGTGCGGTGCACTGTCAGTACCACCGCTAAACATAGCAGCAGGGTTTTGGTTCTTCTTCTTAATTTCATTTCAACACTGACCGGGCCGCACTTTTTGGCCTTCTATGTTATACATTAAGCCTTTAGACTACGTTGAATATCTCATTGTATGATAAGTAATCCCTAATTCAATGGTTATTATCGCCTCCAAAGTTGGTGGACGGTATCCGCGGAACTATTGTAGGCGGAAGGAAGAGATGCTGTGCATGATTCCAAGATGTGGAAAGGCGTTGCCTTACTGGGGAGGCAGAGGTACCTGACCTCGATTGAGTCGGTTAGTCGCAGTGGATGACACTAGGGGCATGAGGGGATTGACGGGGGACAAAAGGTGCTGAATACCTCGCTCTCTTTCAAAGTCACTGCCGGATGTCTCCCCAGGCCCCATTCGGTGACTGGGCTATTCACTTGCTACCGGTGCCGGAAATCCTCTAACTTTGGAAGCTGTGCAGGAAGAGACTGCTCCGGTTGGTGCCGTTATCATCGTGCCCCTGGAGCGCCGCGTAGGCGCTGATCAAAGGCGACCGGACGGTACCAGGATTTTCGTAAGCAACGATTTGCCGGAGGCTCAGGCTGCACGGCCACAGCATTGAATCAGAGTCGAGCGAACTTTTCGAGGGTCGATAAGTTCGCCGGCAGCACCTGAAGGTGGGGTTCACGGCGCCGGGGTGTCCCTGCCATAGAATAGATCATCGTTAAGTTGAGGAGATGACCATTGGCGGTTAAGATCCGTTTAAAACGTTTAGGGCGTAAGAAACGCCCATTTTTCCGGGTGGTGGCCATTGACGGCCGCAGCCGCCGGGATGGTGCTGAAATCGAACGCTTGGGCTGGTATGACCCGCTCGCGACCAACGGCGAAAGATTTCGCCTGAATGATGATCGCATATTCCATTGGCTGAAGGAGGGCGCCCAGCCCTCAAACACGGTGAAGAGCCTGATGTCCCAGGCGGGGATCGGTCTGCGGTGGCACCTTATGCGGGCGGGTAAAAGCGCCGAGGAAATTGAGGCTGCTTTCCAGGAATGGGAACAAATGCAGACCGAACGCCGACGCCGCGAGGAAGCGGTAAGGGTCCAGAAAGATCGCGAGGGCAAACCGTCTACGACGGAAGCGGCCGTTGCGGAAGCGGAGGCCGAAGAGGCAGCAGCTGAAGAAGCGGAGGTCGACAAAACTCCCGCAGCGGCGGCACCCGAAACAGGCGAGGCCGAAGAGGCAACGCCAACCGAGCCGGCGGTAGAAGCCCCGGAAGAAGCTGCACCGGCAGCTGTCAAGGCTGATGAAGCGGTCGCTGAGGAGGTCCTCGCAGCGCCGGAGAAATCAGAAGCGGCGGCTTCCACTACAGCAGCTCCCGAGGAAGCCTCGTCAATAGAGACCACGCCCGAGGAAACGCCAGCGGAAGCAGCAGCTCCCGCCGCTAAGGTGGTTGCGAAAGAAAAGACCAAGACTGCTCCCAAAGCGAGAGCTGAAACTAAGACCAAATCGAAGCCGAAGACCAAGACTCCATCCAAGACAAAGGCCAAAGCCAAAACTACCAAGGAGAAATCCGCCGCCAAGACCGAGAAGGGTAAAGCGGAAAAAGCCGCGAAGGGCTAGGGCCGCTTACTATTTGGCATGGCGTTGATCGCGTAAGCCCGCTGCCGTTATGGTACCAACGATGTCCAAGGAGAACGACTTACCGGTGGGCATCATCACCAAGGGACACGGATTGAAGGGCGAGATGAAGCTACGCGCCTATACCGGTGAACCGGGGGTGCTGGTGGTGGGGCGGAAGGTGAGGGCCACCTACCCTGACGGCCGGGTGCAAACATTGGAGCTGCGGAGTATTCGCTCCCAGGGGGGAAAAGTTCTGGTTGGGTTTACAGGGATCGACGACCGGACCCAGGCCGAAGGGCTCCGGGGCGTGGAGCTGGCCGTGAAACGGGAGGACTTGCCGCCGTTAGGTGCAGGGGATTACTATCTGAGCGACTTGGTGGGGTACACCGTCGTGGCCGATAGCGGTGAGGTCATCGGTCCCGTACAGGAGGCCTGGAACCTGCCGGCCAATGATGTCCTGCAGGTCATGCGGGGCAGTCGGGAGGTACTGATCCCCGTGGTGGACGATATTGTGAAGGGGATTGATCACCTGAATAAGCAGGTGGTGATTACGGTGATTGAAGGACTGCTCGAATGACCCTGCGCATCGACATTCTAACCCCTTTCCCCCAGATGGTGGAGGCGGTAGTATCGACCTCGATCCTGGGCCGGGCAGCGGATAAGGCCGCTGTCTCTTATCACTTCACCAACCTGTTCGACTATGCCGATCCGCCCCATCATAAAATTGACGACGAACCGTACGGCGGTGGCGCGGGGATGATTTTGAAACCGGAGCCTGTGTTCAGAGCTTATGATGAGGTGATCAGGCAGGTGGGGGCGGACACGAAGACCGAGGTCATTTTCCCCACGCCGGATGGGGAGCCGTTCTCTCAGCGAGCTGCTGAAAGTCTGGGGCGGGCGGAGCACCTGATCTTCATCTGCGGCCACTACAAAGGGGTGGACCAGCGGGTTCGGGACCAGTTGGTCACCCGTGAGTATTCCGTGGGCGATTTTGTGGTTACCGGCGGCGAACTGCCAGCCCTGCTCATGCTTGATGCCATTGTACGGCTTCAGGAAGGGGTCCTGGGCACGCCGGAATCGGGAGCGACCGATTCCTTCAGCAGCAGCCTGTTGGATGGGCCCCATTATACCCGGCCGCGGCAATATCGCGGGCTGGGGGTGCCCGATATCCTGCTTTCGGGCGATCATGGCGCCATAGCCCGGTGGCGCGGCGAACGGCGTGCGGAGCAAACTAAAACGCGACGTCCCGATCTATGGGAAAAATTTTTGGCCACCGAAAAGCAAGTGATGGAGAAAGAAGATGGATAAGATTTTGCATGAGGCCACCAAGTCCTATTTACAGACCAAACACCCTGAGTTTCGTCCCGGCGACCGCGTGGCTGTGGATGTGAAGGTGGTGGAGGGGAGCCGGACCCGTCTCCAGACCTTCGAGGGCAACGTCATTGCCATGTCGGGCGCCGGCATCAACCGGACCTTCACAGTCCGGAAGATATCCGAGGGGGTCGGGGTCGAACGGATCTTCCCCCTGCACAGCCCCAGCATCGATGGCATTCGGGTGGTGCGACTGGGTAAGGTCCGGCGGGCCAAACTATATTACCTTCGTAAACTCCGGGGGAAGGCTGCCCGGATCAAGGAACGGCGCTAGCCTGGTCGACCGACCCGGAACGGATGAAGGAGTCACCCCCAGGTGACTCTTTTTTCTTCCGGGCAGTCATGGCGAGTTCCGCCGGAGCGGAGAGTAAGCAATGCATAGGCCAACCGCCATGCGGGTCTGGCAGGCCTGAAATGGATATCCGTAGCGTCCTGACCATCACCTTCCTGGGGCACCTGCTCAATCACAGCCTGACCCTGATCTATCCGGTGATCATGATCCAACTGGCTGACCTGTACCCCGGCACTTCCCTGACCACCCTGGGCCTCATCGGTACCGTCCATTACTTCCTCTATGGCCTGGGGGCTTTCCCCGCCGGTTGGCTCACCGACCGGCTGGGCTCCCGGAACATACTCATCATCTATTTCCTCGGTTCGGCGATGGCGGTGCTGGTGCTGGTGCTGGCCACCACCCTGACCCAAATGGCGTTGGGATTGGCGTTGTTGGGACTGGCCTGCAGCCTCTATCACCCTTCCGGGCTGACGATGATCAGCCACGCCTCGTCCCGCATCAGCCGCCACCTGGGCATCCACGGCATTGCCGGCAGCCTGGGATTGACCCTGGGACCGCTGGTGGGCGGCGTGTTGGCCGCCTGGCAGGGCTGGACGGCCCCCTATATCGTGTTCGGCACCATGGCCCTGTTCGCCGGACTGTACCTGTGGATGACCACTACCACCGATAGCAGCCACGTATCGCCGGCCCATCCCCAGGCCGGGCGGACCAACCTGCTGCGGCCCCTCGTCTACAGCTACCTCATTGGCGCCTTCATGGGGTTGGCCCACCGGGGCACCCTGAGTTTTCTCCCCCTGCATTTCTCTGAAATGTTCCACGGGTCCCTGGCGCCGGTGGTGATCGGTGGTCTGCTCACGGCCCTGGTGCTGGCCAGCGGCATACTCGGTCAAATCCTGGGTGGCCGGTGGGGTGACGCCTACCGGCGGGAACGAATCCTGTGGATTTCGGTAGCCGCGAATATTCCCCTGTTGGTGCTGATGACCGTGACCCATGGATGGGTCCTCATGGGGGTGGCGATGCTCTGGGGGGTCATCAATTTCACCTATCAACCCATATCCAATGCCCTGATCTCCGACTTCTCCAATCCCCGGAATCGGGGGACCCTGTTCGGCATCCTGAACGGACTCAACTTTGGCGTGGGGGCCCTGGCATCCACCGTGGGCGGCGTTGTAGGTGATCGCTGGGGGACGGCCGCCATCTTTGCCGTCATGGGGCTGCTGCTGGTCCCGGCGGTGGGAGCGGGGCTGCTGCTGGGACGGTGGGTTCCGGCGAAAGCCTCCTGAAGCCCCACGGGGGGCCGGGCGCGCCCGGTGAAGGGGGGGCGGCTAAGGCTATTATCACCGGCACGTCAAACGGAGCGAGAAGGATGCTTTACCCGATGAGGGCCCTGACCTTGTTGTCGGGCGGTATGGTTATTTCCGTTTTGGTATGGGCAGTGTAAGGACATATTTTATGCTTTGCTGCACATATTTATGCAGCGTCTTCCCACTGTTTTCTACACCGCCGGGAAACAGGACATAATCTTTTTTAATTGGGCCTTTGGGAAAATATCTCAGAGGGACAGCCTGTTTATTTTTCAGCAACTTGTCTTTCGTTTCCTCCGGAAGCTTGACAGCCAGCCCAACCGGCGTTAATGAGAGACATATTCTTTGCTCCACATACAGGGCCGCACCACTGAAAAAATGTTTGCATTCAAGACTGATATTGCCGGGATAATCAGCTGTCGCCTTTTCTATGAAGGCTGACAATTTCTCTAAATATTGCTTAGCCATGAGCTTTTATTGCCATCGTACATTGTGGATGCCGGCCCAATACCGGGCCGGTAGTTGCATCGGGGAGCAGCTGGTGTATCATCAGCAGGTGATGGTACATGATTCCGCTATCCACCGCAAGCGATGAATTTACGGGGAATGCCGTGTTTGCTCCCGGTGGAGGCGGGGCTGCTTCCAGGGGCCGCTAGCCGGGAGGTTTCCGTTGATTCCCCGAAGCGCCGACTCTATATTTAGTGTTCCATGACAGCTCCTCCCAACAATAACAACGGTGGTTCTGAGGCAGTTGACCTCGCCGCCCGCCTGGCGGCCCTGGAGGCGGACATGGAACGCCTCAACAGTATCGGAATCGCCCTGTCCAGCGAGAAGAATCTCGATAAGTTGCTGGAGACCATTGTCACCGATGCCCGCAGCTTCACCCACTGCGACGCGGGGACCCTCTACCGGGTGAATGAGAAAAAGAAGACCCTCACCTTCGAGATCATGCAGACCGAATCAACCGGTTACTACGCCGGAGGCACCACCGATTTAAAGATCACCGTGCCCCCGGTGCACCTGGAGGTGGATGGCCAGCCCAACCATACCAATGTCTCGGCGTCGGTGGCCATCACCAAGAAGGTGGTGAATATCCCCGATGTTTACGAAGCCGAAGGGTACGACTTCACCGGCCCCAAGAAGTATGATGAGATGACCGGCTACCGAACCGAGTCCATGCTGGTGATTCCCATGACCGATCATACGGACAAGGTCATCGGGGTGCTGCAGCTGATCAACGCCCTTTCGCCCGGGGGCGAGCGCATCCCCTTCGATGGCAAGTACGAGTCGATGGTGCGGTCCCTGGCCAGCCAGGCGGCGGTGGCCATCAACAATGCCCAACTGATCCTCGATATTGAAAACCTTTTCAAGGCGTTGGTGCACTACACGGTAAAGGCCATCGATGCTCGAAGCCCCCACACGGCGGGCCATTCCAGCCGGGTGGCCAAGCTCACCCGCCGCCTGGCGGAGGATATCAGCCTCCAGACGACCGGTCCCTTTGCCAACGTTCACTTTACCCCCGATGAGCTGGAAGAGATCTGGGTGGCCGGTATCATGCACGATGTGGGCAAGATCGGGGTGCCCGAGTCCGTACTGGAAAAACGGAACAAGCTGGACGGGGCCAAATATACGGTGGTGCTGGACCGGTTGCAGAAGATCAAGGAACTCTACTATCTGGGGGCTAGACTCCGTAACACCACCAAGAGCCATCCCGAGGAGTTTGAGGATGAGCAGCTGCAAACTGAGCTCAAAGAGTTGAAAGAGGATCACGAATTTATTCTGTGGGTGAATAAGCCCGGTTTCCTGGCCCCTGAAAAGAAGGCCCAGCTGGACCGGATTGCCGCCAAGACCTTTGTGGATGGCGAAGGGAATCCACAACCGTACCTCACCGACGAGGAATATGAGAACTTTTCCGTGGTCAAGGGCAATCTGACCGTTGAGGAGCGTAAGACCATCCAGTACCACGTCGTCGCGACACGTAAACTTCTGAGTAAACTCCCCTTTACTGACAAGCTGGCCAACGTTCCCCTTTTTGCGAGCAGCCACCACGAGTGGCCCAACGGCAAGGGCTATCC
>JADFNF010000111.1 GCA_022563485.1 Fidelibacterota bacterium
GGACTCAAATCATGTACGCCTTCTGCATCTTGATAATTATCTTTCCATACATTACCCCGCACATTAACGGTCTCAATAATTTCACCCATCTCGGTGCTATATTCACTTTTTCTTACCATCCGGTTGCTACCGTCGGTCAGAAGAATATCGTAATATACCGCGTTGTCCGGATCTCTAAGATCAATGGGAACTTTTGTGTTGGCATTAAAATAGTCATATCTTAAACCAATATTTATTATCATATCCTCAAATTCAATTTTGTCCTGAATATATGCTGCTGCATCCAGCGGGCTTTGTCGATAGCTATTATTAGAGATTCCTGCAGGGATGGCCACTGCTGGTTCAAACGGATATATATCCCCCGTGCTATCTTTTTTTCGAATGATTTTAAATTCGTTAAATGATAGGTTGTGTTTCCTGACATCCAAACCGGCCTTTACCAGGTGCGTAGTAAAAATTTGACTTGTTAAATCCAACTTACCCTGAAATGAACGAGTATTACGCTTGTTATGCCACATCTCGGTACCGCCCGTTTTAAAGGCGTTATTGGAAGCGTCATCCAGTCGCTTCGGATCTACATATCGAGCATCGAGGGGGTCCTCATATACATACCTTTTTAAATCAAAAAAAGTATCGGAAATCTTAACGGTATAAAAAGATTTAGAACTTAAGGAATGGTTCCAAATGAATGCTTGGGAAAATCCACGTTTGAAACGTTTATAATCGCCCTCTGGATTGAGCTTGAATGGGTGCGAATATTCACGAAAATCAATTTTATTCCAGAAAAATCTGTAGGATACTTTAATCGAGGGAGAAATGCGATAAGACAGTTTTCCTTCCGTGCTAATTTTAGTGAGCGGGTTCATGGCGACAAACGTATCGTCACCTGTTTCTTCAACATATACATTGGGTTCGCCAGGAGTGCGCCTGCCGTCCCCTTCGCCTTCATCTCCAGTATTCGCGATGGAATCGGCTCCTACATCGTCGTATTTCACAGTCCAATTCCCAAAATTGGAGGAGTCACGAGGGGCAAATCTATCTCTTCCGTAAAGCCAGCCCTGGGTATTGTACGATCTACCCGTTATGAAAAAAGTTAATCTTTTGCCAAACAATGGAACGGGTCCAGACAGACTGACTTGCATATTCCTTATATCGAGCGGGGTGACATCACTAATATTCATGTAGATATCAGCATCTTTACTAAAGTAGTCCCCTGAGTAAAAAGAGATATTTCCCTGAAATTTATCACGACCTTCTTTCGTCACGACGTCTATTATTCCCGACATCGCTTGACCATACTCAGCATTGAACGTCCCGCTAATGATCTGTAATTCCTGAATCGAAGCATTTTCTATTTCAATAGCGATCTCACCAGAGAAGGGGTCTGTGACAGAAAGGCCATCCACCATGTAAGAGATTTCACTGGCCCGCCCTCCTCGCATGTGGATCTCCCCTCCAGAGCCAATGACGATTCCGGCTTGTAGAGCTAAGACATCTGCAAATTCCTCCACCGGCATTTCCGCCAATTCCGCACTACCTACGATGGCAAGTGAAGACGTCAGGTCCTTTTGCACGATCGGTCTCGTGGCGATGACAGTCACCTGTTCCCCCCCTAATACCGTATGCCCCAATTGAAGGTCAAGCTGGGTGGTAAAGTCGATTGAAACCCGGACGCCAGTGGATCGGAGTAGGTTGTAACCAATCATGGTGACTTGTACGTCGTAGACCCCCGGCGGAATGTTCAGGATCACGTAGTATCCGTCGAGATCGGTGGCCGCTCCCATGTAGGTCCCATCGATAACTATATTTGCGCCCACCAAGCCCTCACCTGTCGAGGCGTCCTGAATATGACCGGTGATTTTGCCGGTGGTTCCACCTCTTAAGTTCAATCCTGGGACACTGATCAGGAGACAAACGAGTAGGGTATGGCTCAGGAGGAGTACACGGTTTCGGGCGAGAGGACCCTTTAACAGATTGAGATCTTTATGTGAATTGGCAGACATTCCGGTCCTTTTTTTTCTGATAGTGCCGATCTACTCACCGGGGTATCTATAGGCACAATCTGTCAGATTGAAACCTGGTCCCAGCTGATTAGCCGTCATCCTGAAATTTGTTGTCCATCGGTTCATGCGGATGGCTTGCTGAGCGGTGACTCTCCTAGTTTTGACGGGGCAAAACAGCAGCCGGGATACATGCGCCGATTTTCTAGGACGATCCACTTCACCGACAGATTACCCCCCGCCCGGCGAGGGTTGTACCATCCCGCCCTCAACTCAGCTCCCTGGCGGCGCGTCCATCGGGTTCATACTCAGGACGCCGATGGTTCCTCTCGCAGCCCGGGAAATAATGTCCCCGTTCAGGATGAGACTCGGAGGTACCCAGTGGCTTCCGTCAGTAGAGGCATGCTGTTTTCCCCGCCTTGATCGACCGTACTTCACCTTATGTCCATATGTATATACATTAGTGTGAATATGGTACGAATGTTTGGCCGACATGTCAAGCGTTTAGTGGGGAACTGACAGCAAAAATAACGAAAACTAAGCCTGATTCGAGGCCAAATGTTTTGGCCGATAACCCCTCCTCGAAAGACCTGATAGACAGGTTTTCGCCAACTACCTGAAAGTCTCTACAGCCTAACCAGCACCGTTTACCGCTACCCCATGGGACAATGCCTTGCAGCCTGCATACGGTCGTGGGTAGCCTCTCCCAATACTGCCGAGCTGAACCGGTCTCCATGGTGACCGACGGAACCAAACCTTACCATCGTAGGGCCAACTCCCTGGAACGGGGGAGAAATCCCGCGACGTTTAACGTCAGCGTGGGGTAATCCACAATGATTCCTTGGAATAATTATGGTCGGTCTGCCCTGGGGTATAGGGGTCAGCTACGGATCGTAATAGTGCATCCTATTTTACCAGCTGGTGAAGGAGTGACTACCCAGCTACGCCTGATAGGGAATAGGTAGCTGCTATTTACACAAATGACCGGAAGGTTCGATCCAGTCCCTCTTTAAGGGTCACCTCGGGCGTCCAGCCCAGCCTTTTGCCGCCCCACTTCGGCGAGATCACGCTTCGGCGCTGTTCACCCGCCTTGGCCGGACCATGTTTGGGCTGCAAATCGGTGCCGGCGGCCTGGGCCAGATGCCGGTAGAGGGTGACCACGTCGGTTTCGATGCCGGTCCCCACGTTGAAAGTGAGGTGACTGTCATGCTCCAGGGCCAAGGCATTGGCCGCCACCACATCACCCACATAGACATAATCCCGGGTTTGCAGGCCATCGCCATTGACGATTACCGGCTCGCCCCTCACTAACTTATCAGCAAAGATCGCCACCACTCCCGCCTCACCATGGGGATTCTGCCGGGGACCGTAAACATTGGCGTAACGCATGATGACGGTCTTCAAATCAAACTGGATCTGGTAATAGGATAGATACTTCTCGCAGGCCAGCTTACTGATGCCATAGGGTGAAACCGGATTGGTAGGATGTTGCTCATCGGCGGGGAAATACTCCTGCTCACCATAGACCGCGCCGCCAGTGGAGGCAAACATAAACTTTCCCACCCCCGTATGCACCGCCTCCTGGAGCAGATTGAGGGTGCCCAAGATGTTCACCTGGGCATCGAAGACTGGCTGTTCGACGGAATGGCGCACATTCATTTGGGCCGCATGGTGGACGACCACATCGAAACGCTTCCGGCCGAATAAGTCGGTCACCGTGCTGCTGCTGGTAATATCCCCTTCAACAAAGACCGCCCCAGGGGGAATATTGTCTTCAGCGCCTGTGGAAAGATTATCCAGAATGACAACCTCATGCCCCAGCGCGATAAATTTTTCCGCTACATGGGAGCCAATAAACCCGGCTCCTCCAGTGACCAGGATTTTCAATTCGTACGCCTCATCGTATACCCCACGGATCCCATGGGGATCGACCTCCTATTTTCGGGTAGCAGATATACAGGATTGCATGACTCATATGACCGTCAAATGTACGGCCAGCGAGCCTGGGCAGGCAGGGCTTATATCCAACGCCATCGCTGTAATAAGTTTTCATCTGGCCTGATTACCCGGACTAAATTGCGGCGCTTTAGGCACCCTATAACTTACCGAAGCGGCACTATCCAGCATATGATCACCTCGTTCCTCTCGAAACCTATCCAGCTTGTATTGATTGCTGCCACCCTTGGTGGGGCAACGCTCAAGGCGCAAACCATCACCGTGGAACCCATTTTCTTCGGTATGCACCGCACCACCGGAGGACTATGGCAGGCCAGCGAAGAATCGGTCTCCTTTGCCGGCTGGGGCGCACGGGGCGCTGTCCAGCAGGGGAAATGGTCCCTGGAGGCCGACTTTATCAATATGCGCTTTTTTGGCATGACGAAACTCCCTAACCCGTTCACACCGGAGCAGGGCTTTTCATGGCGGCAGAGTGCCTCAGGCGAACCCGATGAATTCGACACGGATTATGGTGAACTCGTCATGACCTACGATGCAGGGGCTTTCAAGGCCGTTGCAGGGAAATTTTCCCAACAGTGGGGGCCCGGGCACCACGCCATCACGCTGTCGCGGAAGGTACCCACCTATCCCCAGTTTGGGTTTGACTGGCAGCTCAATGCCAAGGTGCGGTTCATTTACCGCCATGGCGATCTGGTGAGCCGGGAGCCGGATTCCTCCCGGAGCAACATCTATATCGATGCAAATGGTGGTAAGAGACAGATTTATCTAAGCCGCCGCTTCGCCGCCCACCGCCTGGAAATTGCCCCCATTGACCGGCTCACCGTGGGGTTCACCGAACTGGTCATCTACGGGTCCCGGGGCCTGGAGCTGGCCTACCTGCTGCCCTTCATCCCCTACTGGCACGTTCAACATTACCTCGGGGATACCGACAACGTGCAGATGAGCGCCGACATCACCATCGAGCTGCTGCCCGGCCTGAGCCTGTACGGCGTCTTCCTGATGGACGAGTGGAGCCCTACACTCACCTTCAAGAAGGCCAACCGCAACTGGTTTGCCTGGCAGGGCGGGTTGGACGGGCGGTCCATCATCATCGAGGGGGATCGGCTCATGGCCGAGGCCACCTGGACCGATCACCGGGTCTACCGGCACCGGTTCCCGGTCAACGACAAACCAGCAGTGCGGGAATTTCTGCGCCCAGCATCGTGGCCATATTGACTACACAAATGATCAAAAAAGGGAAGGGGCAGGTGAGGGCGTTCACCCTCGGCCGGACGCTGGGAGAACTCACGCTGCATGTCAAGGTCGCGCCCTTTCCGGGATTCCACGAGGAAGAAACGACGGTGACAGGGACCCCGACATTAGCCATCCGTGACCGTAGCGGCGGCGCACGTGGAGTAGAGGCTCCGGTGGTCGCGCAGGTGCGATCGGTCACCATTCCGGCACGGCTGGGCTTCGAACGGATCTGGCGAGACGAGATTCCTGTGACCCTCGCCAAATCACAAGTGGCAGTGGGGAACGCCTTGCGTGTGGCGCTGGAGCGCGAAACGAAACAGGCGCGTGCCGTGGTGTCCAGGGCCGGGACACTCGGACGAGTATTGGCGTAGAGAGATGCCCGACACAATTAGAGAACGCATTTTTCAGGACAGGAAAACGGTACTGGAAACCATCACCACCGCCAACGGATTCGAGAACGATTTGGTTGCCGGCGCCGTCGCACGCATCATGCCGTCGTCTCAGGTCGCTCTGCCCAGCCCTCACGTGATCCTGTTGGCCGGGCAAGAAGTGGTGGTTCCCGGTCCGGACCCGCTCACGACAAAGAATGTCGAGGTGTGGATATTGTTGTTTGTGCGGCTTGATGAACTGACCGATGCGCGATCGGCCGATCAGGTCTTGAATCTGCTCATGGGCGACATCGAAAAGGCGTTGAACATTGATATCACCTGTGGATCGCTGGCCCTTGATTGCGAACTCGCGGACACCCAGTCCGTGGAACTGACGCATAAAAACCCGAACGTCGGGCAGGCCATGATGTTCATGGTGAAGTATCGGCATCTCAGAACGGATCCATTTTCGCTGGGCTAAGTGGTTCGAGTGCCTCACCACAAGGAGACTGCAATGGCGAAAGACAAAACGGAGGAGCCACCGGAACCAATGGTGGATGTACAGGTCAACGCAGGGTCGGTCTATATCGACACGGCGAAGAAAACATGGATCGCGGGAAACAAGCTCAGGGTGCCGAAGGAGACTGCCGACGCGCTCATTCGCGCGGGGACGATGAAAGAGGTACGTGGTTCGAGTGCCTCACCACAAGGAGAGTAAATCATGCTGACAAAATTGAGGCAGATCGCGGCAAAGATTGAGGTCACGGAAGGGACCGCCGAAACGCTCGCGGCGGCGGACGGAGGGCTGCTGGTCAGCGATCCGAAGTTCGAAGCGGTGATTCCCAAAGCCGAACGGAACGTAGTGACGGACACGTTTGGCCGATTCCGCAAGGTCGTTGGAACGCAAATCGCGCGCCTCACGTTCAAGACTGAGCTCAAGGGGAGCGGGACGGCGGGGACTGCACCGGCCATCGGAAAATACTTCAAGGCGTGTGGCATGTTGGAGACGGTCGTGGCATCAACATCTGTCGCATATACGCCGTTGACGGCAGCCGTGCCGAGCCTGACCGTCGGCGGCTATTTCGATGGCATGCTCAAGCAGCTTGTCGGCGCACGCGGCAAGTACCGGCTGATCGGGCGCATCGGCGAACATGTGATTATCGAGATGGAGTGGATGGGCCGATATGTCGCACCGACCGACGTGGCCATGCTCTCAGGCGTGACCTACGACACCACCACAGAGCCGCAACCGCTGTTGAGTGCGGCGTTCTCGGCTCACGGATTTGCGGGCAAGCTGAGCAGTATTGATATCGATTACAACAATACGCTGTCTGCACGAGAAGACGCCAGCCTGGCCTCGGGAATCATTTCGCATTTCATCACTGACCGCGAAATCAGCGGGTCATTCAACGTCGAAGAAGA
>JADFNF010000112.1 GCA_022563485.1 Fidelibacterota bacterium
TTCAGCCAATACTCCGGTGTAGTGCCGAACGCCCGGGACAGGCGCAACGCCATGTGAATGCTCACTCCCGAATGGCCGTTCACCAGTTCGGAAAAAGTCTTGCGCGTCACCCCCAGGGCGTCGGCGGCGTCGGTCACCGTCAAACCCAGCGGCGCGAGATAGGTTTCCTTGATCACTTTTCCGGGGTGGGTTGGCTCTTGCGTTGCCATGATATTCCTTTCAATGCTACCTGAGTTACCACCCAATATAACCTGTAACGTGACGGGTGTCAAGCGCGAATGCTGTTCGCCCTCCCATCGAGTGATCGACAGGGCCCGGCTTGTCATTCCGAACGCAGTGAGGAATCTCTCTTGCTAATCGTTGACAGCTACTCTGCACACGAGGCAAATCGTTTTCTTCAAGCCCCTCGCCTTCAGGAGAGGGGCAGACACGCAGTGTCGGGGTGAGGTAGCGCACCAAGCGAACGACAGAGGGAATTGTCGATTGTCGATTGAAGATTGAAGAGGCTGAACGCTGAAGGCTGATCGCTTCTTTATCCCCGCTCTTTGAAAAGTGAAAAACGATTCCGGTTTCCGCACTTGGCGTCCTTTGCGCCTTAGCGGTTAACTTCTTCATTCTTAATATTTTCTACTCTTATTTCTGCCCTTTGTGCCATTGTGGTTATCTCTTTCCTGCCCCTGCCGACTGCCTGTTCCCCATGCGTTACTCCACGATCAAGGGGGCCAGCTCAACCGGCTCATCGCTGAAGGCCAGGGTCTCCAGCAGCTCCTGGGCGGCGGCCTGGACCCGGTCGTCCCGCGACCCATAGCAGCGGCCGATCTCATCGCCGGCCACAACCTGGTCGCCCAGGCGCACATTCAAGTCGAAGCCGGCGGAGGGGTCGAGCAGATCGGACTTGGCCCGGCGGCCGGCCCCGGCGGTGATCAACGCCATCCCGCAACGGTAGGTATCCACGGCCGACAGGTAGCCGGAACGGGGCGCCTGGAGCGCTACGGTCACCGCCGGGCGGTACAAGCGGCTGTCGGCCAACGCCGCCGGGTCACCCCCCTGGGCGGCCACCATCTCGTCAAGCTTCTCCCGGGCTCGACCCGAGGCCAGCGCATCCTGCACCTCCCGCTGGGGGTCATCCCGGCCCGCCAGGCGCAGCATCTCACTGGCCAGGAAGAGGCTCAGCTCCACCAGGTCCGCCGGACCATCGCCCTCCAACGCCGCCACCGCTTCCCGCACCTCGCACCATACCCCTGCCGAGCGGCCCAACGGCTGGTTCATGTCGCTGATGTGGGCCACCGTGTCAACCCCGAAGGCCGCGCCGGTTTCAACCAGCACCCGCGCCAGTTCCCGGGCCTCCGCCAGGCTGCCCATGAAGGCGCCGCTGCCCCACTTCACATCCAGCACCAGCCCCTGGATCCCCTCGGCGATCTTCTTGCTCATGATGCTGCCGGCGATCAGCGGCACCGAGCCCACCGTGGCGGTCACGTCCCGCAGGGCATACAGCTGCTTGTCGGCCGGGCAGATGTCGTCGGTCTGGCCCATGATGCAGATGCCCACCTCCGCCACCTGGCGCTCAAAGGTCTCCAGGTCCAGGCTGGTCCTGAAGCCGGGGATGGCATCCAGTTTATCGAGGGTCCCACCGGTATGCCCCAGCCCCCGGCCGGAAATCATCGGCACGTACACCCCGCAGGCGGCCACCAGCGGCCCCAGCACCAGGGAGACCTTGTCTCCCACCCCGCCCGTACTGTGTTTGTCGGCCACGTAGCCATCCAGGTGTGAGAAGTCGAGGCGCCGCCCCGAATCGATCATGGCCTCCACCAGCACCTGCCGCTCACCGGGGTCCATCCCCTGAAAGTAGACCGCCATCAGCCAGGCGGCCATCTGGTAATCGGGCAGCTCGCCACTGGTGAAGGCCTCCAGCAGCCAGCGGATCTCATCGGGCGTATGGGCCGCGCCCCCCTGCTTCTTGCGGATCAACTCGTAGGGGATCATCCCGCCGCCTCCAGGTAGCCGCGCACAATCACCGGTCTAGGATTGTTGGATAGCGGTATCATCGTCAGCAGCACTGTTTCGTTTGCGGAACAAGTCCAGTATGTCCAGTCGCCAGAAGCGATGCTCATTGTGAATCTGCCAGATCAGGAGCAGCCCAATGATGGTCAGCAGAATATTGGCCGCCCACATAGCCAGAAAGGGTGGCACCAGTGCCCGGTCCGCCAGCTCCTCTCCGGCAATCAGCAAGGCCCAATAGATGACGAAGAAGCCCAGGCTCAAGGCTGAGGCCACGGCAAAACCGCCCCGGCGGGCCCTGATCCCAATGGGGGCGCCCACGATGATAAATGCTATACAGGCGAAGGGGATGGCAAACTTCTTATATATCTCCACCTTATAGCGATTGATCCCCCGGTGGTAGCTCCTCAGGAGGTTATAGTCACCCGTCAGCCCCCGCTCCAGGTTGTTCGCCCGGCGTGCCAGCCTGGCCGATTCGCCTGGGGTTAGTTGGGCGCTGTCGGCAATGGCCTGCTTCCACCTGGACATGAGGGCTTTGGTTGCGACCTGGGATGTGTCGCCGGTCAGGTGGTAGGGTGTCTGAGATGTAATCCGGTTTGCGATGCGGGCGTTCACCTTCTCAATCTTACCAAGGTAGCCCTCGATCTTCGCCTGCATCATGCCGATGTCCATCTCCCGATCACCCCGCTGCTCACTCTCCCGGCGCTCCAGATACAGGTTATCCACCGGGATTACAATGCGGTGCTTGGCAAACTTAAGCCGCCGGTATTCATCATAGTCAGGGAGGCTCAACTCGTGAATCTCACCATCCTCGAGGTTCAGCAAGATGGCGTCATCGATGGTCTGCATGGTGCCTCGATCGGCGTAGATAGTCACCTGGCTGGTACGGTTATCTTTGCTGTAGATCAGTATATCAGTAAATCCGGCCCCATCCTGGCCGCGGACGATCATACTGTAGGAGGGCAGGTCGTTGACGAATATGCCCACCTGAATGCCCAGGTCCGGCCGCTTGCGGCTGATATCGGACGATAGCAGGCGGGCCCGGTGGTTGGCCTTGGGGAGCACCTGGTTATGGAAGAACACCAGGAACATACATACCAGCATGCCGAACACGACGGCGGGCGCCAGGATCGAGGGGTAGCTCAACCCGGCGGTGCGCAAGGCCGTGATCTCATTGTCATGGGACATGCGGCCAAAGACCATCAGCGTGGCCACCAGGACGGCCATGGGCGCGGCCAGGGCCAGTATCCAGGCCATGTTCAGCCCCACGTATTCCGCTATTATCCCAAACCCCAGCCCCTTGCCCAGGAAACGGTCGATGGCGCGCAACAGGAAGTTGGTGAGCAGCACAAACAGGAGCATAAGCAGGGCCAGGATAAAGGGCGCCACGTGCTGGCGGAGGATATACTTGTGCAACACTTTCACCTGAGGAACTTAACCGCCGGCACCGCAACAACTCAAGGCCAAATGCCCTTGACTGCCGACGGGGTGGGAGGTAATTTTGCGGCAGCCGAGCGACTGGAACGGGCAGTTCGAGTCAAGCCTGGCGAGCATGGTGGGCGTAGCTCAGCTGGTTAGAGCACCTGGTTGTGGCCCAGGAGGCCGTGGGTTCAAGTCCCATCGCTCACCCCGAATTGCCAGGTCATCACGGGGCGTGGCGCAGCCCGGTAGCGCACCTGCTTTGGGAGCAGGGGGTCACAGGTTCAAATCCTGTCGCCCCGACATCAAATTTGTCGACGAGAGCATTGTTTCTCGTCGGCATATTTGCGTTTTGGCCCCTACCTCAGTTTTGGCCTCTAGAGCGCAAACTCCCGCAAACAACCGCAGATAACCCCCATTCCCGTATACGGAAAGTAGTATACGCAATCAGAATCGGGGCAACTCCCCTAAATGCCTGGAAGTATGCCAAAATCGATTCCTCGGCCACCCGCGCAAAACGCCAGCTGTTGGCAACGAGGAGTATGTTGCGGGATGCTCTGGTACTGCTACCTGATCCCGGGAGTGGAATTAGTGAGCAACATAGCATACTTTGGTTGTGGGAGAATCAAAGCCGTGGACCCTGGTGGTGCAGCCGATTCGTAATCAGCAGGTCGGCGGTTCGACTCCGCCAGGTGGCTCAATTACTGTTCCGTCGAGAATTCAACTGTACGGACAGCAAATCCCCCGGCTCCAATTTCCCAAATTCCCCTAAAGAAGCGCAAAGAAACACACCGATACCTGGATACGCTGCCGGATACACGTTTGGCAGATGCCCAAAAATCTTGAAGGTATTGTTCACCTCGCCCACGACCATCAAATGCACCGTCACAGGCGGCCAGCCGTCGTTCGAGGAATAATCAACTAACATGGTCTTAACCTAAAACTAAACCGGACACCTGAGAAATGGATAATACTCAATCAACCCTGCCAGCCGATACCAGGATAAACCAAATTCAAGGTGATTCGTCGCCCGAAAATGGGCCTGTGACACTCCCCGATGAGTTGCTTAGAAAAACCTCAACCGATCTTCGAAATACATTCGATCTGATTCGGGGACAGGATCTGTTGGCTCAGGAGCGGCTTCGACAGGCTAAGCGGAGGAAGCAGAAAGATCGGCGTATTCGGGATTGTGCCGACAATCAACTAAGAAATGGTCGGGGCAAATTCACATTCATTATTTCACCGGAAACTTTCAGCCGAATTCTGCAATTCGTAGAAAAATCTGAGGCGTATAAAGTCGGTGCCGTTATTGATGCACTGAAACAGATCTATGTCGAGGGGATTCCATTTCACCTGACAGGTGTGAATATCGCCAGCAAAACACTCTTAAGGCATCTTAAGCAAGCGTTTACTGCCCTGGAGATTGATCTGCCCGTGAACAAATCTCCAAGCCTTTCGACGTTACTGACATCGCATCACCTGATCAGGGATGCCCGGATTGTGGGATTCAAATTAGAGGATTCGTTCACGATCGTCTGAAATGGTGAAATGTCCACCTGGAAAAATAATGTCACTGAAGATAATTGATAAGCATACACGGGACGATGAGATTTGAATCCCAGTTATGCAGTACGCGATTAATGCCAATTAGATAAGGATTTAAAAATGAGCGAATTAAACATAGACCAATTTATGAAAGCTATGGGCGGAACAGAAATTGTGGAGGAAAGCGAAGAGACCCCCCTACAGTCAGTTCCTGGCGATGCAGCTCTTGCCTCTGGATACAGCTATGCTGAGGTCCAAGAAGCAAGAAAATATGCCGCGGAGATAATGGGGCTAGCTGCAGAGGTAGGCAAGATCACCTACAAACTGATAGAGAAAATTGACTTGTTCGATCGACAGGAGATGTATTTACGGTTCGGTTTTGAAAATCTCAGTAATTGGCTAGAACGTGAACACTACTCATTCGCTGGAATCGGGAAATATCTGAAAATCTACCGCTATTTCACAAATACTCTTCAGATTCCAAGATCACGTTATGAGACAATTGATTTAGCCAACACACAGGGATTTTTAAAACTCGCTAAGGCTGAGGCAACGAGGGAGGATCTCGAAATTGCCTTTGACATAGCCCCTAGGCTATCCATCGAGGATTGGTGGAGTTGGTCTGATAATGCTGCAGAAAATCTGTTGGCCGGCCGAGCTATTGAGGAAGATGCTCAAAATGACTCAGCGGAGATCACGGTCGAACCTGAATTGGCACGAGGCTACTACACTATCGAGGCCGTGGATGCTAAAGACATCGGCATGGCCGATCCCGGAATAAACGGCAACCTGGAGAAATTGAGGGGGATTAAATCAGCATATTTCAAGGACTCAAATGATGGAACAATTATTCTGCTGGTCAAATAGTCATGGGCTCGTTATTGGTTAGCAAATTACTCTGAGCCAATATATGCCTCGTCGCGAAAGACAACAGATAGGTTAAGAGGGACGAATAGTGAGTTGCTTTGCCTGGTTTACCCCATTGATGGCTCCAGTTCTAATTGTCTCATTCGAAACCAGAAAATGCAGAAATCCTATCGGCATTTCTCAACAACTTGCGCTAGGCTCGAGAGCGTGCCAAATCACAACCCCTGCTACAATGATTGCACCAATTCAATAACCGTGAAAAGAAAGGATCTCGGGATGAATGAAGACAACGATTTTGGATGGTACGAACAAGGTGAAGAAGCCGCTAAAGAAATTATTGAACTCTCGCGCGAGCCTAACCCAGACTGGTACGAGATTGCCTTGCTTGTGGATGATTTTCGCAGCAAGGAATTCGATCACTACCGTGGGCCCATAAGTTGGGAGGATTGGAGCGACGAGAACTCATTGCCCACAAAAACCATAGCCAAGCACCTAGCGATCTATTATCTACTGACCGAGCAACGTGCAATCCCCTTGGAGAAGTACCAACATCTAACTGCAGACCAGGTGGAAAATCGGCTGAAGCCATTCTTAGCTGTGGAGCCCAAAGTACCAGCAATAGCAATCGAGTGGGAATACCCATATCCCGAGCAATGAGAATGGTACAAATGGGAGAAGGACCTGCTATTGTGCCTCGAAGCCGGATGATTCACGTGGCAGTTAATACCAGGATTTTTTCCAAACCAGCGACAGCAAATCCACATTGCCTTGATCCAAATGAATTGAGAGGTTGGTACTAGATGAATAAAAGTGAGGGCGGGGCGTTGGCACTCTATTTTATCAAATCCGCTATTGATCTCCAACGGCTGTCGCGGTTCGACCTCGGTCAGCAATTATACCAGGGGCACAAGCAGAGCAACCTGTGGAGCAGGAAGCCCCAAAGCGTGACGTCCTTTATCTCCTTGATATCCATCCTATACCCCACCATGTCAAAACGCAGCTTCATGCGGCACTATCGGGTGTACGAAAAACTGGTCGTCCGGTCCAGAATAAGCAAATTTACTTTGATGGATATTGATTTCACGACTTTGGCCTTGGCCGCTGAGGATCGAGACCTCATTCCCCCGGCGCTGAGGACCA
>JADFNF010000113.1 GCA_022563485.1 Fidelibacterota bacterium
GGCGACGGTGAAGATATCGACCTGAACATTATTCGTCTGTTGGCCAAAGCCAAGACCATCGCCGCGTTCTCATACAAAAAGTCCATGGGGCAGCCTTATGTCTATCCCAGAAATGACCTCAGCTACCCTGCTGACTTCCTTCAGATGATGTTTGCCGTACCGGCAGAACCCTATGAAGTGCCCCAGGTACTGGATGAGGCCCTCAATCTGCTCCTCATTCTCCACGCTGATCACGAGCAGAACTGCAGCACCTCAACGGTACGGATGGTTGGCAGCAGCGGCGCCAACCTGTTTGCCGTCATCTCAGCCGGTATCGGCGCCCTGTGGGGACCGTTACATGGCGGCGCCAACCAGCGGGTCATCCAGCAGTTGCAGATGATCCATGAAGATGGGGCCAACTATCAGAAATACGTAGCGATGGCCAAGGATAAGAATTCCGGGTTCCGGCTCATGGGCTTCGGCCACCGGGTCTATAAGAACTTCGATCCCCGAGCGACGATTCTTAAGGAGTCCGCTGATAAGGTGCTCAACAATTTGGGCGTGAATGATCCCCTCCTGGATATTGCCAAGAACCTGGAACAGGTGGCGCTCAAAGATGAGTATTTCCTTGAGCGCAAACTCTACCCCAATGTGGACTTCTACAGCGGGATTATCTACCGGGCCATGGGGCTTCCAACCAATATGTTTACCGTCATGTTCGCCCTTGGGCGGCTCCCGGGCTGGATCGCCCAGTGGAAAGAAATGCGGGAAGATCCACATGCTCGCATCTACCGGCCTCGGCAAATCTACACTGGGGAGACTAAACGGGCCTATGTCCCGGTAGACCAGCGCTAAGATATATCCCTTAGACCGCTCCCTCACTTGAACCCGCTATGTCAGGATAGCACCGGCGTATGTTCGATTATTATCCACGTAATATGGCATCCGGTAAATCTCGCAATTATGGTTTTTTGTTAATGGGGATTATAACTGCTGAGGAATGAATGAGCACTACCCCCCTCCAGCTCGTTCCCTATATCCATAACAGTCAGAAACCGAGCATCATCCAAAATAACGCCCGGTTAACTATGTGGGATATAAATGGTGATGATGGGTGCAGAACAGGTAAGCATGTGCCAGCTTGCTCAACGACAGCACGGGTCGGGGTTTCAAATCACTGTCATAAAGTGGCGCCGAAGTTAGGCAACACTTCCGAATACTGGATCTGGAGGTGAAAGCCATCGTATCGAGCGGCTACGCCAATGATCCCATTGGGGCAAATTTCAGAAAGCATGGTTTCCCGGGACTGTTGCCCAAGCCACTCTGGCACGAGGATTTAAGTAGCGTGACGCAAGAACTGTTCCGTTTGCAACCAGTCGAACGCAGTCGGGCGGGATCACCAGTATTGCAACAATGTTTGGATCGGGCGGCAGGGTTCAGCAACTGTCCGGCCATTCACCAGGCTCCGGGTTGCGCCCGGTCCATGACAGGCGCCCTTGGACCGATGGCCATCGCTCACCGAAACAATCATTGGCTAACGCCCAGCCCCTCGGGACGGACGCTCTCTGGCCTCGTTAATGCGTAATGTCCGCTCACCAAACTGCCTGCCATCGAGACCCTTAATTGCCGAGGCCGCGCTCTCATCTTCCAGATCGACAAATGCAAAGCCCCGGAATCGTCCTGTCTGATGATCGGTCATCATTTTGATCGATGCTACCGTTCCATATACCTCAAACAACGCGCGAATATCCTCTTCCGTTGCACTAAAAGGTAGATTCCCGGTGTAAATCGTTTTCATGTTCAGCTCCTAAATCTTACGCAGTTGCCCATACCAGGTTGGCGGGTCCGTCATCTCAGATCGGTGTTCCCTTTGATTGAATGATCGGCTCCCTTACCGGCAAGCCGGCCCTAGCCCCACTGCACCGACACGTTCCCCATCGAACTTCCCGCCTGAATCGCCGCCTGACATGCTAAGCCAGCACGAGAGCCACGCAAGGCACCATTCCGCGCAATGACGCAGACTTGGGAGGCCATCTGACCAAAAATAGAAATACAGGTTACATTGGGCTCAAGAGGAGTGCAAGTCATTCCTACAAGAGTCGCCCTGCAAACATCTGGCAGGCCGGTTTCCAGGACCGGTGGCGGAAGGGAGCCAATCCAACGATCTCCCCAGCAGAATATAGACATCTTGACGGACCCACGTTCGGGTGCTAATCTGCACCCTATGGCAGGTCTGCGAATTCTATCTTTGGGGCTGGGATTGCTGGTCGTCCTGGCCTGTGTACCGCGTTCAGGCGCGGACATGATCATGACAGGCGGAACCATCCTGACCATGGACAAGTATCTCCCCCCATCCGAGGCCCTGGCCATTGTGGACGGCCGCATCCTGGCAGTCGGGCGGGAAGCGGAAATTCTTCCCCTGGCGAATCGCCGAACGAAACGCATCGACCTGCAAGGAGCGGTGGTGGTGCCGGGCCTGATGGACAGCCATCTCCACCTCGTCGGTTTTGGCCAATTCCTGGACCAGCTGCAGCTGGTCGGAACATCCTCCGCCGAGGAGATTGCCGGTCTGGTAGCCTCCAGGGCTGCGGAGCTGCCCCCCGGAACCTGGATACAGGGCCGTGGCTGGGATCAGAACGATTGGAAGCACCAGGCCTTCCCCACCCGGCAGGTGCTGGATCGAGCCGCTCCGGACCACCCGGTTGTCCTGTATCGGGTGGACGGGCACGCCATCTGGACCAATAGCCGCGCTCTCACCCTAGCGGGATTGACCGCCAGCACCCCAAACCCCCAGGGCGGGGTCATTCTCAAGGATAAAAGTGGTGATCCAACCGGCGTGTTCATCGACAACGCTGTCGCACTGGTTAGGGACATAATGCCCCAGCCCACCCCTGACGACATCCGCACGTGGGTGTTGACAGCGATCCAGCATTTAAACCAGCTGGGACTGACGGGAATCCATGACCCGGGAGTTGATGGAGCGACTCTGGAAGTGATCCGTGAACTGGTGGATGAGGGCAACTTCAATCTGCGGTACTACGGCATGTTGAGCGGCAGCGACGAAGCACTACTGGAACAGCATCTTAGCAAGGGACCGGTCATAAACTACGGCGGTCGCCTCACCATCCGGACGGTCAAATTTTACCTTGACGGTGCCCTTGGCAGCCGGGGAGCAGCTCTCCTGTCACCTTACAGCGACGACCCCAACAACCGGGGGTTGATTCTCACCTCACCAGATCTGTTGGAGGACCTGGTTAGCCGCACTTTTCAGGCCGGTTTCCAGCCAGCAATTCACGCCATCGGCGACCGGGCCAACCGCCTGGCCCTGGATATCTATGAGCGGATCACGCCCCAGTTTAAAGGTCAGGACCTTCGCCCGCGCATCGAGCACGCTCAGGTCATTGCTGCCCGGGACATCCGCCGGTTTGCCCAGCTGGGCGTGATTGCCGCCATGCAGCCCTCCCACGCGACCAGCGACATGACCTGGGCCGAGGACCGCCTCGGGGCTCGCAGGGTGCGTAACGCTTATACCTGGCGACGGTTGCTGGACGCTGGCGCCACCATTGCCGGCGGCTCCGACAGCCCGGTGGAATCAGCGAATCCCCTTCTGCAACTGTATGCCGCCCGCACCCGGCAGGATACCACCGGCTGGCCCGAAGAAGGGTGGTACCCGGATCAAAGAATGGGTGGCCTCGAGGCCTTGAGGACCCTTACCATCGGGTCCGCCTATGCAGCTTTCGAAGATTCGACGCGCGGTAAGATTTTCCCCGGCTACGACGCTGACCTGACCGTGCTATCCAAAAACCCGGTCATCGGCGACCCCAAAGAACTGCTGAGTATCGATGTGCTGATGACCGTGCTGGCGGGTCAGGTAGTGTGGTCTAACCAATCTGGGTGGCAGGCCCTGGCTCACCGGAATGATGCGCAGAAAGACGCTGACGCAGCATCGTTCCCTGAATGAAGCACCATACCAAAAGGACCCACACCAACCGTCTATGCCAACACTCCAATCATCCGAAGCCGTCGTGCTGAAGACCATCGATTACTCGGATACCTCCCTCATTGTCCGCCTGTTTACGGAGCAGTTTGGCAAAGTAACAGTGATTGCCAAGGGGGCCCGGCGATCCAAGCAGGCCCCGGCCGGTATCCTGCGACCGCCCAACCACCTTGCGGTCTGGTACCAGCATAAGGATGAACGGGATATTCAAACCTTGACCAAGTTTGAGTTTGTTACGCGCTATTCAAGATTATCATCCGACCTGGCCAAAAGCGCAGCGGCCATGGTGACGATCGAGATGCTCGATCGGGCCATCCACGATTTTGATCCCCACCCCATTCTGTTCAGGCTGGTCACCGCTACTCTCCGGCACCTGAACCTATCGGAGGAAGACGTGTCAGTGATGCTCCATTTTTACCAGCTGCAGCTCAGCCGCCAACTCGGCTTCGCACCTCATCTGAATACATGTATGAACTGCGGACGACCGCTAAGCGAGGCCGCGCTGGACTTGACCACCGGCGAGCTGATGTGCATCCAATGCCGCCCCGGGGGAGCCTTGCGGCTGCCCCCCCAAGCTGTAGATTATCTGCAAGATCTGGGTCGGATCCATATCGCCCGGCTGGGCACGGTCCATCCGCCTGATCAGGCCAAAAAAGAAGTAGGCCAGTTCCTCCTAAAATACCTATTCTTCCATGTGGACGGCATGAGCAATATGAAGTCGATGACCTTCTGGCAGCAGGTCCAGGCCGAATGACAACCGGAACGCAGCGCATCTCATCCCACGACATCGAGTTGGGTCAGGGACCGGTAGGTTGCTTCCTGATCCACGGCTTCACCGGCTCAACCTACGAGTTGCAGGGACTGGCGGAATTCCTGGCAAATCAGGGGTTTCGGGTGCGGGCGAAACTTCTGGCGGGGCACGGCACCACCATCGAAGAGTGTAATCTGGTTCGCGCTCACGAATGGCTCGAAGAGACGGAATTTCACCTCACCGAGTTCATGCTGGAAGGCCATACCACCTTTCTCATTGGCTTGAGCATGGGCGCCGGCCTGGCCCTCCACCTCGCCCGCATTTTCCCGGTGGCGGGGGTGGTGGCCATGTCCCCCTCTCTGCTGCTCGACTCCTGGAAGATGCGCTGGCTGGTTCCGCTGCTTGCTCCCTTTGTCAAGGCTATGCCCAAAGCGCGCGTTTATGGGCAGCGCGATCTGGAGAAACATCCCTATTTCGGGTATCCTAGTTATCCGCTGCGAGGACTCAGGGAGCTGATCAAACTCAATAAGTATATCCGCGGCAGGTTGCAGGAGGTGACGGTGCCCACGCTGGTGATGCACTCCCGCACCGACCTCACGGCACCGTTTGAAAATGCCACCTATGTACACGATACCATTCAGTCCAAAGACAAGACGCTGATTGATTACAGCGACAAATCCCACGTGCTCCCCGACGGCTCCGGGAAGGAGCAGGTATGGGCCGATATTCTGGACTTTCTGACCCCCATAATCCACGAGCAGGACCATGCGGTACCAATACACGAGCCCCGGTAGCCACGACCTATTCGGTTGGGGCCGCCCTCAAACTACCATTATCAAGTCCCTGTTGATCATCAACCTGGGGATTTGGGGCCTGCTGACACTGTCCGGCACCCAAGGCCTGTTCTTTCCCCTGCTCGGCCTTGTGCCCAGACTGCTCTGGACCAAGCTCATGGTGTGGCAGCCCATCACCTACATGTTCCTGCATGCCGGCTTCGCGCACGTGGGACTCAATATGTTTGTACTTTGGATGTTCGGATCGGAGCTGGAGCGTGAATGGGGCGGACCGGCGTTCCTGCGCTACTACCTTATAACCGGTGCAGGGGCGGGGTTGGTGACGGTGTTGTTCAGCCTCCAATCCACCATCCCCGTCGTGGGGGCCAGTGGCGCCATTTACGGCGTCCTCCTGGCCTATGGCCTGGCTTATCCCAACCGGGAGGTCTACATCTACTTCATGTTCCCGGTGAAAGTGAAATACTTCGTGAGCTTTCTAGCCATCGTGGCTTTTATGGCCTCCTTCCAATCCGGGCCATCTACCGTGAGTCACCTTACCCATCTGTCGGGCATGGTTATCGGGTGGTTCTATCTCAAGTCGGGATGGCAATCCACCGGGGCCGGCTGGCGCCAGAAGGTGGCCCAGTTTCGGGAAGAGCACCGAGCACGAAAGCACCTTCTGGAAAGCCTGGAGGAGGAGCAACTCCATCAGCAGGTGGACCGCATCCTTGACAAGATCAATTCCGACGGCTACAACAGTCTCACCGAGGAAGAACAGGAGATCCTCTACCAGGCCAGCGCACGATTCTCACGAAGAACCCCCAAGAACTGACCACGACCGGCTGGGCTGGGCGAGCCGTCCTGGAGCCACGATCTACTTGGGAATCATGGCCGTTGCCAGGCGGTCGGCCCGCTCATTCTCGATGTGACCGGCATGCCCCCGGACCCAATGGAATTCAACCTGTTGGACTTTAAGCAGAGCCACTAACTGCTGCCATAGGTCCTGATTGAGCACCGGTTTCCCCGAGCCTTTGCTGGCTGCCTTGTGCCATCCACGGGCGATCCAGCTATCCAGCCACCCCTTATTGATAGCATCCACAATATAGCGGGAATCGGAGTACACCGCCACCTTGCAGGGCTGCTTGAGGGCCTCCAAACCCTTGATGACGGCCGTCAGTTCCATGCGGTTGTTGGTGGTGTCTCCTGCGCCGCCGGACAGCTCCTTCTCCGTCCCCTGATAGCGCAGAATGGCCCCCCAGCCACCGGGGCCAGGATTACCGGAGCAGGCCCCGTCCGTGTAGAGACTCACCTGGGGCCGGTGAGGCTTGGAAGGGGTTGAGCCGGCCATCACTGCCGCCCCCCTACAGGTGCACATAATGACGTTTTCACGGCCCCAA
>JADFNF010000114.1 GCA_022563485.1 Fidelibacterota bacterium
TAGCAATGTGAGCTGCTTGGGTCAAAAACTAAGAGATACATTTTGCGTTTCCAAGGATTAGTTGACGCATCATTCTAAGCGTCTTCCTATTGATCATTTCACGCCTGGCCTGTAGACAGTTTTGACTCCATTATTATTACAATGCTAAGGGATAAGGCTTAAACTGTCTTATCTTTTCCGTCAAAATACAAACTCTCCTTACTTATATGCAGAGCCGAAAAGGGGCGGAAATAAGCCACAGTAAATGAGCAGTTTCTGTGTCCCTATAAGGCAATACCAGATCTTAATAAGTCGGTAGGGGTAGTGGTACGAATTATACGAGGATATGCTCATTGCAGAGGCGGAAATAATTGCTTTTTCCACGGGCGGTCCCTAATGCTAACTTTGCGGGCTGACAAAGCCAAGCCCTTATCTCGAAGGTTAGAGCGCCGAACTCATCATCCGTCGGTTCCAGGTTCGAATCCTGGAGGGCCCACCTCTTTTCTTCTTTATATTCCAGAACATAGCGTCAAAATATTCCTAATCAATTTCCCCGAAGAATGGGTCAGGATCGTGCACTCTTGGGCCGTCTTTGGAGCAGTTCCGCGTGTCTTTCCCTTGGCGTCCTCGGTGATTTCCTCTTCACTCTCGGCCTTACCGGAAGGTATGCAGCGGTGAGATATGGATCTGCACATCGGCGGCGGGGTACACGGCGATGAGCTGGTTTTCCAGCCAGCGCCGGGCCGATTTCTGTTCACTCTCCGACGTGTCAGGGTCTATGTCCAGGTCCACCAGTATGGCCTCGTGCTGGGGAGTGCTGATCACTCGCAGATCGTGGTAGCCGGTGAATACGTTGGACTCGGGCAAGAGGCGGTCCAATAGCTCGCTCACCTCGTGCACCGCTGCACTATCTTGTTCAATTGGGTCCACGTGGACCGTGGAATAGGCGCCCAACTGGCTTCGCAGCACCTGGGAGAGGTCTTCGGCCACATCGTGGGCCTCCTGAGCCGAGAGCAGGCTACTCACTTCGACATGCAGGGTGATGAACTGGTCGTGGCCGTAGTTGTGAACGGTGATGTCGTGGGCGTCGAACACGTGCTCGCGGGCTCGGCAGAGCTCCCGGATGCGGTGCACCAGCTCCGGTGAAGGAGGCTCGCCCATAAGGGGGTCGATGACCTGCCGGGCAATGGCAATGCCCGAATAGAGGAGATAGATGCCCACCAGCACGCCCCCGGCCCCATCCAGGGCGGGATACCCGGCGCTGCCCCAGATGGCCGCCAGCACCAGGATGGAGCTGTAGGCGTCGCTGCGGTGGTGCCAGGCGTCGGCCTTGAGGCTGGCCGACTGGATGCGCCGCCCCAGGTCCATGGAAAACTTCCCCAACCACAGCTTGATCACGATGGTCAGGCAAATGATCGCCAGCACACCCCAACTGGCGGTGACGGGCACGGGGTCAATCAGACGGCCGACCGACGACTTGATGAACTCGAACCCCACGACCCCCAGCATCACCGCGATGATGAGGGTGGCCACATATTCGGCCCGGCCGTGACCAAAGGGGTGCTCCTTGTCGGCGGGTTTGCCGGCTATCTTGAAGCCGAACAGTACGACCGCCGACGTGGCCACATCGGAGAAGCTGTGGAAGGCATCGGCCATGAGGGCCAGAGAATGGATCGCCAGACTCAGGGCCAGTTTGACCACGGCAAGCAGGATATTCACGATCATACTCACCCAGGCCTCCAGCTGACCAATGCGGCTTCGCACCGGGCGCTTCATACCTTCCCGGTACCCCGGCACAGTCTTTTTGAGGATCAACTCGGTGAGCATGACTCAGCCGCTGGGTGGTAGCAGAGCCTGAATGATTTCCACAAACATGGACGCCCCCACGGTCAGGGCTCGCTCATCGAAGTCGAAATGGGAGCTGTGGTGGGGCACGGCGCCCTCGGGGTGTTCAGGCTTCGCCGACCCGATGAAGAAGAAGCAGCCGGGCACTTCCTGCAGGAAATAGGCCATATCCTCGCCACCCATGGAGCGGAAGGGGTCGCCCGCGCCGTCGCCCACCACCTGGCGGGCGGCTTGGACAGCGACCTCGGTCATGGCCGGATCGTTGATCGTAGGGGGATAGCCGTCCTGGTAGTCCAGCTCGATGGCGGCGCCATGACTGGCGGCGGTGCCATCACAGATAGCCTTGATCCGGGACTTGATCAGCTGGCGGTCCTCCTCGCGGTAGGCCCGGGCCGTCCCGGTGAGGGTCACCTCATCGGCGATGATATTAAAGTTGTCACCGCCGTGGATCTGCCCCACAGTGACCACCCCCGATTCCAGGGGGTTGAGGTTCCGGCTCACGATGGACTGGAGGCTCATCACCAGTTGGGCGGCGACGATGACGGCATCCACGGTGCCCTGGGGCATGGCCCCATGTCCACCCTTACCCCTGACGGTGATGGTGAACCGGTCGGCGGCGGCCATGACCGCACCGGCCTTGACCCCGATGGTGCCGAAGTCCTGGTAGTTCCACAGGTGCAGCCCGAAGATGGCTCTCACCTTCGGCTCCTTAAGCACCCCCTCCTCCACCATGTACCGGGCCCCGGCTGGCCCTTCCTCCGCCGGCTGGAAGATGAACTTGAGGGTGCCCCGCCACAGGTCCCGGCTGTTTTCCAGGGCCAGAAGCGTGCCCAACAGGATGGCCAGGTGCCCATCGTGGCCGCAGGCGTGCATGACCCCGTCGTTCACCGACTTGTAGGGCCGGTCCCCGGTCTCCTGAATGGGGAGCGCGTCCATGTCGGCGCGCAGGGCGATGCAGGGGCCATTGCCGTTCCGCAGGACGGCCACGATGCCGGTGCGGGCCACGGGATGGCGCACCTCCAGGTTCAGCCCCTTGAGCTCGGCCAGGATCGACTGGGCGGTTTCGGTCTCCTGGAAACTCAGCTCCGGGTGCTGATGGAAGTGCCGCCGCAGGGCGATGATCCGTTTTTCTAACTTGGCGATGGCGGGGTGAATGTTGAGTTTCGGCATGCTGAGTGTTACCGCGCTGGACCAGTCCGGGCCTGACCCATGAAAGTTACAACCGCATCGGCTCAGCGGTCCATGCCGGGACCCATCCTCCCGTAGCGAAAACAGCCCACCATATGGTCGTCCACCATACCGATGCTCTGCATGTAGGCGTAGCAGATGGTGGTCCCCACGAACTTGAAGCCCCGGCCTTTCAGGTCCGCGCTCATGGCATCGGACTCAGGGGTGGAGACCGGTATCGTCTCCAGAGTGACCCCGTCTGGATTGCGGAGCGTCTTGTGGCCCGTGAACTGCCAGATGTAGTGGTCGAAGGAGCCGCGCTCAGCCTGGACCTGCAGGAAAGCCTGGGCATTGGTGACAGCGGCGGCCACCTTGGCCCGGTTGCGGACGATGCCGGCGTCGCCCAGCAGTCGTTGCCGGTCGGCGTCGGTGTAAGCGGCGATTTTCACCGGATCGAAATTGTCAAAAGCCCGGCGAAAGTTCTCCCGCTTGTTGAGGATGGTGCGCCACGACAGCCCAGCCTGAAAATTATCCAGCAGGAGGAACTCGAAGTGTGTACGGTCGTCGTGGACCGGGACGCCCCACTCGGTGTCGTGGTAGGCTTCCATGAGGGGATCGCCGTCGCCCCAGCAGCGGGTGAGGGGGTCAGCTTGGGAGGTCATACCGTGTTCTCCTTGGGTTGCAGTTGATCCAGTACCCCCCGCACCAACCGGGCGAAAGTCCCCTTCACCCGCTGGCCCGTCTCCAGAACTTCATCGTGGCTCAAAGGCCGGTCCTGAATACCGGCCGCGTAGTTGGTGAGGCACGAGATGGCCAACACCTCCAGCCCTTCATCGGTGGCGGCCCGAATTTCCGGCACCGTCGACATGCCCACGGCGGCGGCGCCTAATGAGCGCATATGCCGGATTTCCGCCGGGGTCTCGTAACTCGGTCCCAGGGTCCAGGCATAGACCCCCTCCCGGACCGGGATGCCCCCTTCCCGGGCCGCCCTGCGCGCCAGGTCCAGGAGCCGTTGAGAGTGGTGCGGCTCCCCCAGCACGGTTGCCGGATCGTCCGGGCCGCCCAGGAAAGTATAGTCCAGATGGCCAGTGATGAGCATGAGGTCGCCCACGTTCCAGTCGGCGTTGATGCAGCCGGCGGCATTGGTGATAATGAGCGTCTGCACGCCGAGCCGGGCAAACAGGTGGATGGGGAAGGCCACCGTCTCCAGGGAATGCCCCTCGTAGTAATGGATGCGGCCCCGGGCGGCCATGACCGGCAGGTCACCCGCCCGTCCATAGACCAGCTGGCCTGCGTGTCCCGGCACGGCCGGTTGGGGGTAGTGGGGAATCTCGTCGTAGGGGATCAATCGGGAGTCGGACAGAGTATCGGCGAAGTCGCCCAGGCCCGACCCCAGGATGATCGCCACCCGAGGAGTGTCCGGGCCAGAGGGGCTGGCCCACAGGGGACCCAGCCGGGCCCTTACGGCAGCCGCCGCTTCCTGGGCAGCCTGGGTTGCTGGAATGACGGTGGTCATACCTGACTCACCGCCAGTTGGCCGCAGCCAGCGGCGATGTCGGTGCCGTTGCTCCACCGGGTGAGCACCGGGAAATCGGCCCCGGACAGGGCGGCAATAAAGGCCTCGATAGCCAACCGTGTGGGCCGCCGGTAGGGGCTGGTCTGGCCCGGCAAGGGGTCCGGCTCGTTGTAGGGGATCAGGTTGACCTTGCAGCGCAGGCCCCTGAGGAGCTCCGCCAGTTGGCGGCCATCCTGGGGAGCGTCGTTGATCCCGGCCAGTAACACGTACTCGAAGGTTACGGTGCGCTGGGGCCGGGCCACATAGGCCCGGGCGGCGGCCAGGAGCTCAGCCAGGGGCCAGGTGCGGTTGATGGGCATGATCGCGGAGCGCACCTCGTCGGTGGTGGCGTTCAGGGAGATGGCGAAGCGGTAGGGCCGGTTTTCAGCAGTGAAGCGTACTATCTTGGGCACGACCCCGGCGGTGGAGATGGTGATGCGTTGGCCTCCGAGGTTCATCCCCTGGGGGCTGTGCAAAATATCCGCCGCGGCCATGACCCGGTCGTAGTTGAGCAGCGGCTCCCCCATGCCCATGAACACGACATTGGTGATGGGCTCTGGCCGGTCCTCCTGGACCAGGAGGTATTGATCGACGATTTCCCCCGCCGTGAGGTTGCGCACCAGACCCATGGCGGCGGTGGCGCAGAAGTGGCAGTCCACGTTGCACCCCACCTGGGATGACAGGCATACGGTATGGCGTCCCTGTTCCAGCATGCTCACCGCTTCCACCTGTTTCCCGTCCCTGAGCTGCACGAGGTATTTGCGGGTGGGCTCCTGCCCGGATGAGGTCATATGGGCGATGTGGGCGGTGGACAGATCACACGTCTCGGCCAGCTGTTCGCGGAGGGTCTTGGGCAGGTTATCCATGGCCCGGGGGTCGGTTTCACCCTTCCGGTACAGCCAGTCGAACAGTTGGGCGCCCCGGTATGGAGGTTCACCGATGGAGGCCGCCCAATCCTGAAGCTCGGGCAGGGTCATGCCCTTGAGCGTCGTGCGTGTATACTTTTTGGGGCCGGGTGCGGCAATAACTTGGGCCATAGAGGGGGAAGTTAACGGGCGGCTGGAAGGGGGACAAGAGGTAGGCTCGTCAGGACTTCCCCCGAAATAATCGGGTGAAGAATGCGCAGGGATTTATGGATTCGCTATCTCCATGATACGCTGCGCTGCCCCCGGCGCCTTTTCTCCGGGAGTGCCAAAGGGCCCAGTTGAGAGACCCGGGTTGGAACTGTCGCCTCGGGCAATGCCTTACTTATCGTCGAGGTGATAAACAACGCCTGGGTCTCCCCGATGGCATAGGCAATGAACAGGCCCTTGGGACCCCTGATATTATAGCCCATGTCCGGCTCGAATCCCGTCTCCTGGAGCATGGTGAAGCTTTCGGTCATCCCGGAGATGGCTTCGACTTCTAAAGTATATTTGCCGGTGACATCAAAGACCCAGGCGGGAATGGTTACCTCTTGAGAGCCGGAGGGAACGAGGAAGGCATAGGTGGTATCGTCCAACCAATTGCCAGCGGCATCAATATATGGCGTTTCCACCAGGACGTGAACCGACGTGGCGTATTTGACCGCGTTTGTTTTGACGGTTAACGCCTGGTTCAGCAGGTGGGTGGCCGAATCGACGGGTGAGATGATCGTTGGGGAGGTGGGCATCCGGGCGATTCCCTCGGCGATGATCTGGTTGCCGATGGTGACGGTCAGCTCGTACACCTCGCCCTCGTCATAATCCAGCTGGACGCTTTCGTCCTCATCGGTGTAGGCATCGGCAACCCCATCATAGACCAGGGCCAGGTTGTTCACTTCCACCGTGGCATCGGTTACCAGGTTTCCGGCACCGTCTTCTACGGTGACCTGAGCACAGCCAAAAAACCCCAATCCGGTAATCACCGCCACGACTTGGTATTCATTTGTAGGGTCGTAGATGGTCCCGATCACGGAGGTATCCGGTCCCTTGTCCTTCTGGTCGCAACCGGGGGCGGACACCTGGATGCCCACACACAGGGAGAGCAAAAACAGGAGCCGAGTAATGTGTTTCAGATTTTTTTCAGCATTTTACTGCTGGCCTTTGTTGTGTTAACCGGGTGGCTGAAGAAGCATGATGGTGGGCGCGGAGCTCGGCCGGAACCGGGCTTTGCGGGTGGTGCGGGTACCAAGTTGCGTCCGCACCCGCCGATTCGCTTACCTCTCACGTTGGTCGGTTAACCTGCGTTGT
>JADFNF010000115.1 GCA_022563485.1 Fidelibacterota bacterium
GGGCACGCCCGGCCCGTGCGTGGTGATCTCTCGAACTACCGTGGCCTGTCCGATAACGCCGAGGTGAATCTGGGGAGCTGCCGCATCAACATGCTGGCGACGCCCGGTCATTACCCGGACTGTGTCTGCTGGTATGATGAAGCGGGTGGTATCCTGTTCACCGGCGACACGGTTTTCATCGGTCGCACCGGCCGCACCATCGGCCCGTTGAGCAGCACACCCCAGCTGTATCGAAGCCTCGCTACCCGGATCCTGCCCTTGCCGCCGGAGACGGTCATCTATCCGGGCCACAACTATGGTCCCACACCGACGGCAACGCTGGCAGAGCTCCAAGCCACATCGGACTTCTTTCGTTGTGCAACCGAGGCTCAATTCCGTGATGTGATGACTCGATATGAACGGGAGAGAGGACCTGGAGATTGATGGTCGAGCCTATGAGCCTGGCACCTCCGCCAAGTCTGTTTTGGATGGATTGCTCCAGACGACGAAAACCTCGGCTCATAGATAATCATTTGGGAAACTCGGCGATTAATCAACCACGTATACAATTGTTAATATACCGGTTAGGTGGTAAAACAGGGCTAAATTCATGGTCGAGGGAAAAGTTGGAAAACTACTTGACATTCTCGACGAGAACATCAAAATTCTCCGACTAGAGAAGCTGAGCATATTTCACTACCGTTAAACTTCATATAAGGAGATCCTGGTAATGGCAGAAAAGGTCAAAACCGTAGGCGTAACCAAGGAATCAGGCTACCTGTATTACCTCGGTAAAGACGGCCATGTTTGGCGCTCGAAGATGGCCAGGGCTGGACAGAAGGGCGGTCAAGCGGCAAAGGTTGCTGACGCCGGTGTTGTCCGTGAGTCTGGCTACTTGTATTTTATTGATAAGAAAGGTGATGTTTCGCGTTCCAAGATGGCGCGCGGTCGCAAGTAGACACCACCACAATCCGTCCATAGGTAAAAAGGGTCTCGGCGCTGAGTGAGACCTTTTTTACATTTCCGATGACGGTTGCCAGGGAAACCCCAGACCGTAATAAGGCGGCCGGGGAGCGAGCACATGTTTCACGGAGGTGAGGGTCGTTGCACTGCGAGGGCCTATCCAACCTTGATTTCACCCGGGGCGCGGTGTAGTTTGCTGTCCAGCGAATTAGATAATTATCCGGGGCGTGGGCCGACAATGGGCGGTCCTGTCTCGGGCAGCTGTTGGGCAGGAGATAACCACTAAAGTGCGAGCGGAAACGGTGTCCTTTTATTTCCGCCTCCGTCAGCGAGGATACGGGGTACTGCCGAGATGATCAGCCGCCTGTCCCTCGTGCTCCTGCAGGCCGGTTTGCTCTGGGCCCAGACAGGTCCACCGATCATTGTCAGGATTGTGATCGAAGGCAATGTAGTAACCCGGGACCACATTATCCTTCGCGAACTTTTCCACCCGCTCCTTCAGAAGTTCGATTCCACACTCGTCAGGGATGGCCAGAACCGCCTCTACAATTTAAAACTATTCGAATCGGTCGCTATCTACACCCGTCCAACGATTCCCGGGCAAGCCGAGCTGGTGGTGCAGGTTGTGGAGACCATCCGGATTATACCCCTGCCCATCATCTACTACCTAGACGATGTGGGCTGGTCCTATGGCGGCGGGGTGTCGTATTCCAATTTCCGCGGGTTGAATGAGCAACTAGTTTTAAGCAAGACCTTCGGGGGTGAGAACACCTATACGTTCGCGTTCTCCGATCCCTGGTTCATGGGCAACCAGATCGGCGTCGCCAGCCAGGTGGCCCAGATCTTTCGCGGAGATCCGGTGTATCCATTCCGGAGCCAGCTTCAGTTGTTGGTCCTGGGCATGGGGAAAACCTCACGGAATAAGACCGTCAGCGTCACCGGGGAGTTGAGATGGGAGCGGCGTCAGGTCCGCTGGCTTGACCCGATAGCCCCGTTTTTCACGGTAGATACCAGCGATTATCGACACCGAATGTTCCGCCCCAAAGTTGAGGTGATTTGGCGTACCACCGATATCTGGCGCGATCCGACGACTGGTTTTCGAGTGAGTTTGACACTCGCACCGGTGATAGGGCTGGATCGCCAGTCACCTAGCTACACCCTGCTTTGGGCACGAGGGGGGTGGTTCACCGCTCTTCGCCGGGGGACGAGGCCGTTGGTCTTGGGAATCGGGTTGGCGGTGGCCCATCACGATCAGCAGACGCCGCTCTACCAGCGGCAATACCTGGGGAGCGGCTGGGTGCGCGGACATGCTGAGCGGCCGCCATTAGCCCCAACGCAGACCGCCGAACCGGCCTATGAGGATCAGCTGCGGGACTATCTTGACACCTACCAAACCACCAACGTAGCCAACGCCAGTCTGGAGTTGCGTCAGACACTGGTGCCCCGGCGGCTATGGCAGCAGATGGAAGTTGGACTGGCGGGGATTTTATTTGTGGATGCAGGGTGGGGCTACGGCCCCGGCGAACCGCTAGGCCAGGCCCAGCCCGTGATTGGATACGGCACAGGACTGCGCATCTATCTCCCGGTGGTCAATATCCTGGCCCTTGATCTGGGCACCAATCCCTATGACGGCCGTTGGCACTTCCATATGAAAGTCACCCACAAGTTCTAGGTCATGGCAGTTGCCAGGACATAGCTTTGGCCGTCGTAGAGAAAGATTACCTTCAATGAGGCAAGTTCCCGGCGGCGATCATGACTCGCCGGCCCCCGATATCCATTGCCCCAGGGTGGCCAAACTTCTGGCCGCGGTGTCCATAATGACCCGGTGGCGACGACTCTGGCCGATAGTGGCGGTCGTCGTCGTGGTTCTCGCTGCTCAAGACCCGCCGGCGGAGGATGACGCACTGGCGCCAGCCGATTCGGCCGCCCTATATCTTCCTGGCCCGATTCTGAGCCCCAGCACGGATGAGCTGTTTTTTGAAGGACTGCTTCCGGGGGAATCGCGCACCCTGTTCATGGACCTGGCCAACCTGGGGGACGGGATCATTCATTTGGACTCTATCAGCATTTCCGAAAGGGTCGTTCAATTTGGCCTGCCCCTGCGAGCCATCGATCCGGGGCAGTTCATTCGGTTCCCGGTAACCTTCAGCCAAAGCGATCTGGACACCCACCAACTAACCGTGACGATATATTGGCGATCAGTCCCTTTCGATGTGAAGGATAGCTTGTTGGTGACTATCGGGTCTACGCCCCTACCGCCCCTGGAGGTTTCGCCGCCCAGGGTATCGTGGGAGGGCCCCACCGGTGGGGAGCAGTCTACGACGGTAAGCCTGTACAACCGGGGGACGCAACCGATCTACTTCTCCCACCCGCCGACGCCACCACCGCAGGTGCAACTGTCGACCCTGCCCCAGGTCCTGGTGGGCGGAAGATCGACACCTTTCACGATAACATGGGTGCCGGTTGATGGCGGTCCCTTGCGGTCGCAGTTGGTCATCCCCTATGGCGTTGGAGCGGTGGAGGGGACCTTGGAAATTGCCCTTTGGGGAGCGGCCCAGCGCCTGGTTCACCTGGTGCCCGAGACCCTGGATTTCGGGTCTACCTCCGCCGGTGACAGCTATACAAAGCAGGTGGCGGTGGTCAATCGTTCTATGGGGACCGTTGTGCTCAACCGGGGCGCGCTGGAACCGGTCTCCCCAGCGGCCGATGCTCCGGAAGGTCTGGCCGAATGGTTTGATATCCCTGCTACGGTGCAGATCGGGCCGGGGGAAGTGGGTGAACTGACCGTGGTCTTCTCGCCCCAACGAGCCGGGGCCTACGAGGTGGCGGTCCCCTTTGTGCAGGCGGCGCCGGATGGGCAGGGGATAGATGAGACTCCCCGCCCCGTGGTGGTACTGACCATCCGGGCCGATGTGGATCTGCCCCTACACCTTTTAATCCACGAACTTGATTTTGGGGAGCAGCCGGTACTGAAGCTGGCCCGCCGTCCATTGCCGGTGGAAAACAGGGGGTCTGCCCCTCTCGACCTCTCCCTCAGACTGCTGCTCCGGCAGGGAGTATTCTCCTACCCGCCCCTGGACTTCCTACTGGTCCCTGGGGAGCGCCTGGACATCCCACTTTATTTTCGCCCTATTGATATGATGAGTTATGGTGATACGCTGGTGCTGAGCTACACCACGTTCGATGAGAAGCATGAGACGAAAGTGGTACTGGGGGGAGCGGGACTGGATCGGCCCCTTCAGCGTCTCGCTCAAATCGAGGACCTTATTCTGGAGGAGGACTTTCCCGGGTGGTACCGGGTGGTGGACTTGCGCAAGATCTTCGAAGACGCCAATCATCAGGTCACCTACCAGCTGTCCCATTCACTGGGCCTGCGGGTGGGGCTTACGGTCAGTCCCGATGACCGGCTCATGCTTTCGACCGCACCCCACTACCACGGGGCAGGGGATGTGATTGTGCAGGCGATCAACGAACTGGGCGAAATGGTGGCCGATAGCTTCAGGCTGGTCATCACGCCGGTGAATGATCTCCCCGAGCTGGTGGCGCCGATACCTGACCTGGTGGTCAAGGAGGACACCCCACCGTTCCTGGTGGGCAGACTATCGGAGATTTTCGTCGATCCCGATCGGGCCCTCGACACGGTGGTGACCGACTATACCATTTACAGCCCTACCGGTGAGGACCATATCCGGCTCACCAAACGGATGGATGACCTGATACTGGAGGTTGACCCCGATTGGCACGGAACCGCGTCCTTCGTGGTGACGGCCAGAGATGCCAACGATACGAACGTGGTGGTCTTTGACGCTTTCAAAGTGACCATCCTGGCGGTGAACGATCCGCCCCAGCTCAATGCCTTGCCCGACCTTTTCCTGGATGAGGACGATACGCTGCGAGTGGATTGGCAACCCTACATCCACGACCGTGACAATGCCGACTATGAATTAACGCTCAGCTTTGCCAGTGAAGGTTCTGGACCTCCTCCTATTGCCTTTGAGCAGGAGAGCCTGTTACAAACCGTGGTGCGTCCCAGACCGGATTGGTCTGGCAAACTTCCGGTGAGGCTGAGGGTAACCGATCCGATGGGGGCCGCCGCGAGCCGGAACTTCGTCATTGCTGTTAGGCCGGTCAACGATCCACCCGGTCCGTTTCACGCCCTGGAACCGATCACCCTCGAATGGGAACAGCGACTGCGCTATGGTGGTCCCGATACTTTGTTGACCTTCAAGTGGGAGCTCAGCCCCAACCTGGACCCGGATGATAACCTGGTCTATACCTGGCAGCTGCTGGATAGCACGGGTCAGCGGATCATCCAGGAGCGGCCTGCGGGACTGGCCAACAGCGTGCAGACCCAGTTGGGTGGCGCTGGGCTGTTCTACTGGACGGTCAAGGTCCGTGACATCGAAGGGGCTACAGCCAGCAGCGACACGGTGCCCATTATGCTGGAATCGTTGCAGCCCCAACCGACGACCGGGCCTGAGGTCCTGGCGTTGAGCATCGGGCCAAACTATCCGAACCCCTTGAGCGAATATACCCAGATCGAGTACGGCATCCCTAAGTTCTCGGATGTGGTTATTACCATCTACGATGCCATGGGGCGGAAGGTGAGGGCGCTGCGGACGGAAAAGCAGTACCGGGGCCAATACGTGGTGGACTGGGATGGACGGGACCAACAGGGGCAGCGGGTCGCTTCCGGGCCGTACGTGGTGGAGCTGCGCGCAGGCGCCCTGATGGCCCATTTGAAGGTGGTGGTGGTCCATTGAAAGGGGCCGGTAACTCGTTCGCAAATTGTCTTGATTTTACTAGCCAAACAACACTAACTACCAGGGACCAGCACCTGTAGGACAATGCTTGGGAGGTCTTCGGCTCTATCATGGAGAATATGCTCTACCCAGCCCGCCGATGGTACAACCGTGAACCGACGCCGCAGTTCATGGGGACCTTCGACGACCGGGTATTGGTGAAACATTGATGCGCTGGCTATTACTATCCGGTCTGTCAATCCTGATGATAGGGGGTTGCAGCTCGCTATCAAAAGATGCGGGACCTGAGGGCGAACCGGCCGACAGGGCCAGAATTGCCGCCGAAGGGGCCTTCAGGGAGCTGGAGGGCGGCGGGGAAGAGCCCCTGCCCGGCATGTCCCCCGGCCCGGCTGAATTGGGACTCCTGGATGAGGGGGACGACCTGGACACCGACGCAGCTGCCGAAGCGGCCCGCGCCGCGGCCAAGCGTCTGGCCTACGAGGTGCGACCAGGGTGGTTCATGGTGGATACATCCTTGGTGTTTCCCAACTCGGTTGCGCCGGAAAAGGCCCGGCAAGCGGCCCTGATGGCGGCCCGGGCCGCCGGGCTGGAGCAGGCCCTGCCCCAGGAGATTTCCTTCACTTCACTGCTGAGCGATATCATGGACGAAACCGCCGGGGCGGCCTTCGAGAAGTCCACCTGGAGCACGTTTGCCCTTTCCTCGGTTACCGGTCACCTGATCGATGAAAAAATCCTCTCTACGGGCCTGGAGCCGATGAAGGGGAATGCCTACCGCTACCGCATCGTCCTTGAGGCCCGGGTGGTGCCGGTGAAGGGTGAGCGGGACCCGTCGCTACGGCTGGAACTGGAGGTGAATGAGCGGCTGTTGGCGGCCGGTGACGAGTTGGTGATCAAGACCCGGCCCAGCCAGGACGGCTACCTCTACGTCTTTAACTTCCTGAGCGATAACACGGTCATGCTTATGTTCCCCAATGCCTATATGACCGACCACGCCGTCGCTGCCGGGACCTGGCTGGAGATCCC